>VBBA01000017.1 GCA_005888675.1 Candidatus Bathyarchaeota archaeon
CGTTCGAGGTGATTGTGCTTTTGCCGGTTCCGCCCTTGAACGAGTGTACAGCAATGCTCACTCCCATTCTGTTTCTTCCACGCTACTTCTCGTTCCTGAGAGAAGACGCGGTTGCCAACTGGTCCCTTATGGATCGGAAGAAATCGGTAGACTGGACCTTGTTGACGGTCTGCATGACTTTCTCGGTCTCAAGTGCTACAGAGAGGCGTTTCCGCCTTGGAACAAGCCTCCACGCTATGAAAGCGATCAATGCGCCCACTGGAGCAAGTATTGCCATGACAAGCGACATATCGATATTCCAGTACGATGCTGCGCCATCTACGAGCACGTTATGGACTACATTGTAGATGCTGTTGCTCACTGGTCCTGCCAAGTCTTTGGCCGATATAACGACAAGCCACAGTCCCTCGGGGTCGCTACTCTTAATCTGGTAATATCCTATCCACATGGCCTTCGCAGCATCGAACATGAGAGGTACGTAGACTATGGTAATACCATTGTGCACCAACTGGGCCATGGCTTGCCCAGCAGATGCGTGGGACCCGTCAGGGTATGTTATGCTTGCCTGGATCTGGAGCGTTCTTCCATTCTGGGAGTTATCGATGCTTACACTAGTTTGCACTTGGAGTACCGCCGGACTAACGGCGAATCTGACCGCACTGGTCTTTGTCGGACCATTGTTCCCGCTGGGGTCTCCGGATTGCCATGACGGGACAATGATTTGCCAGGAGCCTATTGGGGCAGCGGTTGGTATCTTGAAAGATGCTACGTAACCTCCAGAGCCATCTGGTAATGCTGTTGAGGTAAGAAAGACGGACCCGTCTGGCTGCACCACTTGGAACTCCAGGTATCCGTCTGGCACAATCGATTGTCCAGGGTAGAGCAAGGTCGCGTGGAGTGTGACGTTCTGCGTCCTTTGGTAATCCGTCGCATCTGTACTCAGGCGCGACAGTTGAAGAACAGCACTAGTTACGTTGAACTGGTCTGAGTCCGAGGGGATCTTGATAGTCGTAATGGCTTTGACAGTGAGAGTATAGTTACCCAATGCGGCGTTTCTTGGGATAACCCATGTGGTCACGATCATTCCTGTGCTGTCGGCTTGTACCGGGACAAGATAATTGCTTGAAGGATCGGGACCCAGAAGGGTCACGTTCGCTGTTTCGAGTGCTCCATACCCCGATGCTTGGAATCGTAGTGTATCGGTTCTTTGGTAAATTGCTCTATCAGCCAGATGCACGGTGAAGCTGGTGGAAGTCGTCACATAGTCGGTGATGAAACCAGACCCCTGAGGGATTAGGTATACTGGACCAGTTTGACGAATTGATACGTTATAATTGCCAACTAGTACTCCACTGCCTTGGAAGTCGTCCGGATAGATTCTGGAGACTATGAAATTCGTCTCGCTGGAGCTTGTGGTGTGACTGACCATGGATGTAGTCGTTATGCCTGCTGGGTCCGTGACATTGAACTCGAATTGGTATGTGGTGGAAGGTATTGCACCGGTCACTGTAAGGGATAAGGTGTTGGTCTGGCCTTCTTGCATCCTCTGGGGTTGGGCGCTCGGGGTATAGCTTGAAACGAAGATGTTGTCCCAGTAGACATCTGTCGCTTTGCCAAGACCTGTTGACTGGAGAGACACTGAGACGACCCGTGGACTCTGAAGGCTCACTCCTAGGGTAATCTCTGCCTGTTTCTTCCAGTTCAATAGTTCATGTTTGGTCCAAGATCCGAGTGAGATAGGGCCCATGTACATACCGGCTGCTTTCTTTGTGCCGGGATAGACCAGCGGGGGGATTGTAGTATTGGATGAACTCCAGTACCAATAGTGCTCGTAAGAACTTCCTTGGTCGCTGATTTGCAGGTGGAGGCTGAGAACACTAGTTCCCATCGAATCAACACTAGTTGCCAACCAATAGAATGAAAGAATCGTTCCCGACGGCAATCCCTCTGAGGGATTGTTCACGGTGTTGAACTCGTATCTCGCGTAGGTTCCGCTACCAGACTTGTCGGTGACGCGTAAAGAGTGACTTGCGGTGTAGTATTGTATCGAGACTTGCGTCACGCTCCCTGTGCCGAAGGCTTGCCAATATCTGTTGACTGAGGATAATGAAAACGGATTTGCTTCAAAGTCCTGTCTCCATGATTCCTCCACGGTGGCAGTTGTTTGGATGCGTGATTCGTCACCGAGTAACTCGTTTCCTTGTCCGTCGTAGAAGATCTTCAGAGAGGCGGCTGATCCTGCAACACTCTCAGCATAGAGACGGAGTGTCAGACGATCTCCGTTCTTAACTGTGGCAGTTACCCCTTGGATAGGAATGTCAATTTTCGTTGTTGTTGCCGTGACCGCGTTGCCGCTTGAGCTTCCTATCAGCGCATTCTGAATCGTACCGTCCAGCGAGTAGATGGATAACTCGGCGGTCAGAGAGCCGGTATCTGTTTGACCAGGTACCGCCTGGGCGTAAATTGTGACCGTCCAAGTAGATCCCGAGATCTGGCCCTCAGCTAGAGGTTGGGTGTAGAAGAAGATAGAGAACGATTGAGGGATTGAAATTGATGTCTCAGCCTGAGAGGAGGGGCTCTGTGCGCTGAGCACGTTCCCAGTTAGACTAACTGATCTATTGAGATAGTAAGTAGGCACATTTACTTGGAAAGCGTTGACCAGAAAGGGTAGAGCTGCGGCAAGCGAGAGCCCGATTATGAGGACCGCTAAAGCGAATCTGGAAATATCCCTTGCTCGCTTTCTCGCTTTTTCGGTCTTCAGCCTGACATTCCCCTGTTTTGATTCCCCTTTTACAGAACTAAACTGAACGTCGGGTCTCCAATTATTGTCCCATTATCGTCATAAACCGTGACCTTGAAATTGTATGTTCCCGCTCCCAAGTAACTACATTGGAAGCTCGTGGAGTAGGACGATAGGCCGGTTGCGTCGAAAATTATCGTCTTGGTGCAGTATGGAGTCGTGTCACCATTGTAGTGTGCCTGGACCTGGACCATGTCCATGTGTCCGGGTATAGTGCCATTGATCCCGGTTATCGTAACTTGATCCTTTATGACGACACTCGTCAAACTTATTGTCTGTTTGACTACACCATACGCGTGTCCGATTCCCGGTCCGCCGTTGATGGCCAGTCCTTTCGCAACAGCAGTCGAAGTTTGCTTGACCACAACAACTGCGCTCGACAGTAGCTGGCTGACTTTGGTCGGATACGCTAAGGCGGGGGGAACGGATAGAGTCGCAGCCTGGGTTGAGGCCACCGTAGAGGTTGGTGACATTGAGACTATCGAAAGTGGAGCTGGCGCCGTCGAGGGCAAACTTCCTCCAGCTGGCACACTGAAACCTGTTCCTGCTACAAATATCGTCGAGAAGACAAGAATAACGGTCGTCAGAGCGACACCGGTTATAGCCAGGCTGTCTCTCACGTTTCCTTCACCGAGTAACTATCAGTTAGCCGCGCGATTGAACAAGTGGCCACCAAGCTTCAGAGCGCGGAGTTACACTATCCTTTTCTATTCGTTTTTGTTGGCAGTCTCGCACCGATTCTCGTTACTAGATACCACCGAATAAGATGACGTAATTAGTTTCAGTAGATGACCGGCGGGCGCACGCTGGGCCTAAACTTATAGCAGTCACCGAACGAGACTCTAGCAAGTGTTTATGCTTGTCCAAAACAGAATTAGCTAAACCTGAGAGAACTAGAACTTTTTCATTCGTGTTTGGAAACTCCTGCAGCCGCGCCGGATGCGACCCGTCTACATTATTCTGGAAAACTAGCATACGAGACAGATCCGTCTGATGTCAACGCTGATCTAGAAAATGGGCTACGTGCTTTTGTTTTAGTGGATGCTAGAAGCAAGGCAGATTTTGATGAAAGGCACATTCCTGGAGCAATGAATGTCCCCTACAGGACGATAAGCGCGGAAACGACAAAGAATCTTTCGAAGGACAAACTCGTCGTGGTGTACTGCTGGGGTCCCGGGTGTAATGCGGCGACCAAGGCAGCAGTACGATTGGCGGCACTGGGTTTCCGGGTGAAGGAAATGATCGGAGGAATCGAGTACTGGGACAGAGAAGGCTACGGCGTAGAGGGCTCGAAAGCTCAACGGAAAGATGCCTGATTGGTTCTGATGCCAAACTACCAATGAACAATCAAGAGGGTTACCCCTCCTAACGAAAGGCCAGGAATTCACGGATTCCTCTAGCTAGGTTGGACGCGGCCGGAGCATCATAGTTTCCGAGAACAGCTACAGCATAAGATCAGATGCCCTTTGCAGTGGAACGTCGCGTTCCGACGCTTGCCATTCTTTGAGAGCATTGTCGTAAAGGTTCGAGGCTAAGAATCTCTGTTGTTCTGCCGGGTTTCCGCCGTTTAGGGTCTCGATAAGGCCTGATCCTACTCCGACAAGAGGATTCGAGGATTTTTGCGATTCAGCCTTGGACGATTGGGCTGTCAAGCTAGCACCTTTACGAGTCCTGATTCCTTGAGTCTTTCTAACTCAAGAACATTAGCCGGGAGATCAAGAGTTGAGGCGATTCCAAAAAAAAAACCCCGCTTTAAGAATAGCCTCACGTCTATCTGATTCTGCGAGAGCATGGGTACGTTCTATACTGGAGACCATCCTAACCCGAAAGCTCGACAGATAATCAACACCTTATCCAAGGTTTTCAAGATCAAACCAAGCCAGTTCGCTTCTCTCAAAGTCGAGAAGCGGCAACATGATCCTTTCAAAACCCTCGTGGTCACAATCCTCTCCCAGAATTCTACCGACCGATCAGCAGGCAGAGCGTTCGAGAAACTCGAGGAGGTGATTGGCGGAATATCGCCGGAGAAACTTTCGGCTGCGCCGGTTCAGAGAATTCGCAATGCGATTGCAATAGGTGGCCTGCAATGGCACAAGGCACCAGCTCTCAGGCAACTATCGCGAACAATTCTTGAACAATACGCCGGCGACCTGGATCAAATTCTAAGCAAGCCATTCGATGAGGCACGAGAACTGTTGATGGATCTTCCCCAAGTAGGTCCGAAAACTGCAGACGTCCTGTTAGTCACTTCAGCCAGCCAGCCGACGATTCCAGTGGATACTCACGTCGATCGTGTCTCGCGGCGATTAGGACTCGCTCCATTGAAGGGTGGTTATGAAAAGGTTCGAGCAAGTATCCAGAGTCTATTTCCCCGAATAAAGTATCATCAGGTTCACTTGCTACTGATAGCGCATGGAAGAGCCTACTGTACTGCTCTGCGTCCCAAATGCCCAACATGTCCAGTGCGAAAGTATTGCCCTTACCCGCGTAAGACAAGGCCGATCTCGAAAAGGAGCAACTAGGGCTCGACCCAATAGTTTTCGACAACTCATCACTTTATTTTTCTAACCTATTCAACCACCTGCTACATGCAAACACAAAGTGCCGAATTAGTATGCCCCCTCTGCCAAGGTGGGACTCTCGAAACCCAGCCCAGAGACCCTAGGGGCATCCGCTTACTAATCGAGTGCAATAATCCAAACTGCACATTCAGAGAGCTGATCGTCCAAGAATCATGCTGTGAATAGGACCTTCTCAAGGAATGGTCATCCGTCTCAATTGACCGGCTCAGAAGAAATGTCTAACCTAGTCCGTACCTCGACCGGACCCCCATTCAATTCTGAGCCTCGTAAGCGGTTCCATTCTGAATACTTTCACTACGATCACACTTCGAAAACTAGCCGTTTTCCACTAGAAAACGGGCACTTTTCATCGAAAATCTGATCTTTCCCTCGTGAAAACTGAACGTGGGACCGGGGGAGGGTACTGGTTTCAAACAAAAATTTCTGAGAGTGGGGAGATGAGAGTTCGAGGGACAATGAGCGAATACTTTCGGAAAACAAGGGATACTTTCGCTCGTAAAATACAGCAAACATGCCGGAGTTTCGATCGAGAGGAAGGGATTTTCTCTAGGCAATATGAATCGTAGCGTAGAGTGTTGAGTATCTCCTCTAGACCAGACTAAACGGAATCCCAGCCCATCAGCCCAGAATTCATGACACTCTCAAAGCAGACATGCACCGTAAAGTACCTCTTAGTAGGCTTCCCGGGTTACAAGACTCATTAGTACGCTCCAGCTATCCAACCAGAATAGTACAGAGAGCTGACAAATACAATGGGAGAATTCTGTTCACGCTGTGGAAAGACCCTCAGCCTAATCGATCCTTTACTGGAACTCAAAGGGCAGCGGTTCTGCGAGGACTGCTACCCAGACGCCAAAAGAGAGCAAGTAGGATCCTCAATGACCGACAAACTAGACAAACGAAACCGAGTCGCATTCGGCGAAGACGAGAGCAACGAGAGCATCCGAAGCTCAATCCTCAAAGGCAGACAAGGACTAGCCGCCAAGGAAGCCGAGTTCAAATGGGACAATCCATCCCTCTCACTAATCGCAAGTGCCCTACGAATCCTGACAGACCAAAACAAGATACTCATGAAACAGAACGAGCTAATCCTCCGCGAGCTAGAACGCGTCACTGTCCAGCCAGTCAAGACAAAAAGCAACTAAATTGCATCAGTAAACCTCCTACTTTCTGCCCCTTACTTTCCTGAAAAACCCCACGACAAGTCACAGAGCTTCAAGATTCAACCCCGAGTAAAGTCTCAGATGAAAAATCAAGGCTAAAAACTAGGGAATGCCCATGTGGACCGATAGATGGTCCGCGTTTGGCATCCTTAGACAACATCACCGACCCAGCGGTTTGGGGAACCATAACCCAAACCATCGTCCTAACCCTCACGCTCGTAATCTTCATCCTATCCTTTCGCAGCCAGGAAAAGACGTCAAAAGAAAACGCCTACCAGAAAGTCCTAGACGACACAACCGATGCCATGAGAATGCTGGTCACCAATCCAGATTTGGCCATGATCCAAGTCGAAATGGCAAGGACGATTGCTCCAACCTCCAGAACGGCCTCACTCTCAAGGGAGGAGATGGGCATCCGCAACTATCTCCTTCTGTTGTACGGAATCTTTGAAAGAGCCTACATGCTCTACAGTAGAAAATGGATAGACAAGGCAGCTTGGAGCCAGTGGGCCACCTGGCTCGAAACGATGATGAAACATCCCCTATTCGTCGAAGTACACAGTTCTTCGATTGGAATGTTCGACCGCCCCTTCCAAGACTACGTCAGCAGTCTTCTCGATAGTAGAAGTTCGAAATGACTTGGCAAGCATGTGGCGTTCCTAGAACGCCTAGTGCGTTGAAGAAAAACAGGGGTCTAAACGCATTCTAGTGGAATTGGTCCCGGGAGCCGGAGTCTCCTAGAGACAAGAATGCCTCTATTTTGAACTCGCCGAACCGGATCTATTCCGAGCCAGTTCTCCGGCGACACTCCGGTTTCAGTTGTTAGCCTAGAAGGCTGGAACGGATGCGCCCTTTATGGCGCACACCTACAGCGTCTCCGTCCCGATTCTTTAGGTCGGAACTCGGAAGCTCTTCCAGGCTGAGCTACCCCGGGGACCAAGAATGACGCGAAGACCCTAAGCTAGTTAAGGATTCCCAGAACTAGAACCACCCGCATGATGATTCTCCCTAATCCAACGTGCCAATTCACGCAACGCCTCGTTACTGGTGACATCAATTACCGGCACGTCAACATTTCCTACCCTAATGGACTGATTGTACTTCGCCATCGGAGCATGCGAAACGTTCGAGGCATAGATTCGTCCTTTGATGTATTCCTCGGGTAAAGCCTCGGGCTCTACAAAATCAGCCAAGAACACAACACCCTCAGCCCAGTACAAGGCCATAGGCTGACCGGACACGTTCATCACGAACGCGATCATCGAAGCAAGATCACGTTGGGTACCAAAACCCGTTAACCCCGTCACTATAACCTCCTGAGGAGGAGAATGAACAATTGATACCATTCTATTTCTCACCAAGGCCCGACCAGCCACGCATCTACCTGCTGGTCGTAACTGGAACCCCAAGGAAGATGAGCCATAGTTAAAGATTCGAACTAGAATCGCTAGTAAATCTGGCGCCCAGGGCGGGATTCGAACCCGCAACACGCTCGAGATGATTGCCCATCTCAAGTGTCGTACGGGTGACAGCCGTACATACTCTCGGCCAGCCAAAGGAAATCCCGCCGCTGCGGACCGGACTATACTACCTCAACGCATCCCTCAACGAAGGATTGGGCGCGGAGATATCCGCAACGATTCCCCTGAGCAAAGGCTACAGCCAACAGCCTCGGGAAATATGCCTTTCCAGAAAGAAACTGACAACGCCACCGATCGTGATAAAAACCCGCCAGGGACCAAGTTCCTGACGGAAAAATGCCTACTGTTCCCGAAATATCATTTGCCTTTGGACTCACCAGCGGACTCCTCACCCTAGGAATACTATTCTTCGTCTATCTTTTGATCGAGGCGTTCTTCCTATGGGTCGCGGGCGAGATAGTCGTCGGAAGGAGAGTCACGTACGGCGAATCCATCAGAATCGCATTCTTCGGAACGATCGTCGTAGCTGCATCTCTAATTCTACTCGGCCAGTTCGGACTGCTCATTTCCATAGGGACTGCACTAATCTTGTTCCTTCTGATAGTGAAAGGATCCTACCACACTGGCTGGCTCGGCGCGATAGGAGTATCGATAGTCTCGATAATAGTAGCCATAATAATATTCGTCGTTGTGATCGCGGTCTTAGGGCTTTCATTGAGAGGATTGACGGGACTATAGAACGACAGTACGTCTTGTAAGTTAGTCGAAAAACAGAGGAATTACGAGCCTTAAGCCTCAGGAGAGGAGGCTAAGCTGCTTCTCCTTCGCCCTCGGATTCTGGCTCGTCGTGTTCGGCCGAACAACCGCATGTACTACACATGTTTAGCCAATTCAGCAGTGGACGATTTCGTACTTAAAGACCTGCTTTACTACGCTCCAGCGGGTCGCTTCGAATGCTCGGTGAACCAGTCCGAGAGGAGTGATATTATCGAGACATACGTCTCGTTCAGCACCGCCTTTCCCTGTCCAGGGTCCAAGCTATGATTGCCTCCCTCGATCCAGTGAATTCTTGCTCCCGAGCCGAGTTTCTGTACAACTTCATCCAACAGGTGCTTTCCGGCAAACTGGTCTCTTGTCCCAGAGACGAATAGCATCGGAACCTTGACCTGGTAAAGATGGCTGTCCCGAAGTTTCGCGGGCATTCCGGGCGGATGAAGTGGATAACCTAGAAAGAATAGACCATCACTCTCTAGCCCTCCTGCCACTGCTTGAGAGGCAATCCTGCCTCCCATAGATTTCCCGCCGAGAAATATGCTCGTTGGTTTGTGTGGACTTGCGCGGACTTGTTCAACGACCCTCCTGAAAGAGTCCTCAAGAACCTCTTTCCTATCAGGAATCCGCTTTCGAGCTTCCATGTATGGAAAATTGAACTTGACCGTTAGGAATCCTCTCCTTGCCAGTTCAGTGTGGAAATAAGTGATGAACGGCGAGTACATCGGTCCCCCCGCACCGTGAGCAACGACTACACATGCCCCACTCGAAAAGGTCGAAGGGAGACCCGTAACAACGCTGATTTTCCTGCCGTCCCATTCCAGACTACTCTTCTCGAAGGAGACGGTATCAGACCCTGCCAAACGTGCTCCGTCAGTCTATGAAGCGAAAGCATCAAAAACACTTGCTATCCACCCCTTCTGGTACAGGTCAAAGGAAAACATGACAACAAACACTCTCCAGGAAGTCCCAGCGGTGCCGGTCCTTAGTATAATCGTCACCGACGCCGGCGGCAAGATAACCTCGTTCTCAGAAGGGGCTGAGAAGCTCTTCGAATGGAAAGCCTCTGAGGTAGTTGGAAAATCGGTTGCTACAATGCACACTGAACAGGGCGTCAAAGAGTTCGGGAAGATACTAGGAGATGCAGCGAATGGTCGCTACGAGGGCAGCTTAGCCTTCAAGAAGAAGAACGGACAAACATTTCAAGCGCGCCTCCAAGTTCTCGCCACGAAGGACAAGACAGGTAAAGTCAACTCCTACATCGGAATAACGTACCAAATCTAGGCAAAATCTCCGAAGCCGATCCTTCTCCCTTTTTTGCTTGCGCTATTTCCCTAGAAAGACTTGTTAGTCAGCCTTCGCGGGGAACCTAGCTTAATCGAGGGGCTTAGGACTGTCATTCGATCACTCTAAACTTCCGAGACAGAAGCAAAGAAGTTTTCTACCGTCCAGTATAGATGTGACGAACGAGAGCGAACTGAAGAAATTCTTCTCTCAATTAGAGTCGAGAAAAATAGCTTCTGCGAGTGACATGGAAAAGTGGCTCTGGGATGAATCGGAATTCGCCTCAGCACTAAGCGAGGAGCAAGCCTTCCGTTACATACGAATGTCTTGCCAGACAGACGATCCCGAAAGGGAGAAGGCCTACCTCTTCTTCGTTGAGAGTATCGAACCACAAATAAAACTCGGATTCGCGGAGCTCGACCGGAAATACGTCGATTCTCCAGCTAGAAAGAGCCTCCCACGCGACAAGTACTCAGTCCTCGATCGGAAACGCGAGAACAGTATCGCCCTATTTCGGAAGGAGAACGTAGAACTAGAAAAGGAGGAGGCCAAGCTCTGGCAAAGGTACGAGAAAATCGTAGGCGGAATGACCGTCATGTACGATGGACAGGAAAGAACTATGCAACAACTCGGACGATATCAAGAAGAACCTGTTAGAAAAGTTCGAGAGGATACATGGTTACTAGGCGAGAAACGACGACGAAAGGATCATGAACAGATCGACCGGATCTATGATGACCTCATAGAGTTAAGGGAGAAGATAGCGAAGAATGCAGGCTTCGATAACTATCGTGACTACATCTTCCCCAGACGTGAGAGATTCGATTATACGCCGGAGGATTGCTTCAGATATCACAAGGCGGTTGAGCAGTACATCGTGCCCCTCATTCGAGAACTAGACCAACAGCGAGAGCAGAACCTTGAGCTAGATCAGCTTCGGCCATGGGACCTAGCAGTGGATCCCGAGGGCAAACCGCCGCTTCGTCCTTTCGAGACTGCTCCTGAACTAGTCAAGGGATGCATCCAGATCTTCGAGAAAGTGAACCCGAGGTTCGCTGAGTATCTGAAGAAGATGCGGGAACTCAATCTCTTGGACCTTGAAAGTCGAAAGGGCAAGGCACCTGGTGGCTACTCACAGGAGATGGCCGAGGTACAACTGCCATTCATATTCATGAACGCAGTCGGCCGCGACGGAGACGTCTGGACCCTTCTCCATGAGGCGGGACATAGCTTCCACTCGTTCTTAACCCGTGAAAAGAATCTGCTCTATCACTACCGATCTGACAACGTCCCGATAGAGTTCGCTGAAGTAGCGTCTCAGACTATGGAAATAATCGGCGGCGAACATTTCACCGGCACCTTCTACAACAAAGAGGAAGCGGCGCGATCCCGAAAGTTGCACCTTTCAAGCATCATCAAACTCTTGGGATGGATTGCGACAATCGATTCCTTCCAACACTGGATCTATACTCACCCGGGTCATTCTCATGATGAACGGAGAGAAGCTTGGTTCAAACTCCAATCAAAATTCGGTGGTTCCGAAAACTGGGCTGGATTGGAAGACTATCGCTCGACCTACTGGCAACGACAACTGCACCTCTTCGGATATCCGTTCTATTACATCGAGTACGGCATCGCTTTCCTAGGAGCATTGGGACTCTGGACCAGGTACAGAAAAGACCAGAAGGGAGCGATCACTGCCTATGAACGTGCAATGTCACTGGGCGGCTCCAAGCCGCTGCCCGAACTGTTTCGAGCGGCTGACTTGCCGTTCGACTTTGGACCTGACACTGTCAGACCATATGCGAACGAGTTGCACTCAGTGACCAAGGCTTCCTAAACATCGGACCTTTCCCGCTTGGACACGTAAACTATGTCACCGCGCAGGTTGTAACCGCAGCTCTCGAAAAATCGTAATGATGCAGTGTTCTCGCGCTCGACGTGTGCCCCGATTATCATTGCTCCTCTTTGCCGTAGAAGCTTCTCCGCTCGCGCTATCAAGGCCTTGGCCACC
>VBBA01000018.1:0-7535 GCA_005888675.1 Candidatus Bathyarchaeota archaeon
ATTATCATTACTTCTCCGAGGCTTGTTGGTGCCCGCTATGTCCAATTCCTGTGTTGAATCGGGTTAATTCGTCGTTCGAAAGTTGGAGTTTTATGAATCAGGTTGTCCAGGTGCATCTTTTTTATCCAAGCATCACCACTTTTGGAGGAAGGGGAATTCGGGATCCGTTGATTTATTCGCAATTGTCATCGGACTTGTGGGCGGTTCGCTTGGAGGATGGGGATGATATCTTAATGAGTTTGAGAAGGTTTGTGGAGGTTAAGCGGATTCGGGCTGGGCTGTTGGAAGGGATTGGCTCATTGAAGAAGGTGAGGCTGGGATATTATGATTTTGAGACGCATAAGTATTCTTGGCAGGTGTTTGAAGAGGATATGGAGATTCTCAATCTCTCTGGGAACGTGTCGACGAAGGATGCTGGATACATTCCGCATGTTCATGTGGCTCTGGGACGAAAGGATTTCTCGGTGCTTGGGGGTCATCTTGACGATGGATCACAGGCTAACATGGTCGAGGTTTTTGTTCGTCGACTGCCTGGTGAGCTTGTGAAGGCCCATGACCAGAAGATTGGTCTGAACGTGCTTCAGCTTTCAGGCAAGATTTAGGCCATCTAGTCAGAGTCTACGCTATGTAGGAAGTCACTGTCCTTCGATCGTGCTACGCGCGGCCTATGGGATCAAAGATAGTCTCGGGCGCCCGGTGTTATCGAAAATGGTGAGGTCCCTAAAGTGACACTGCCCGCAAAATCCTCTCGGGTTCAGACCTTCGCCGCATACCGAGCACCGCCTGCCCGTCCATTTCTTCGGTCTATTGTCGATTGGCGATGTCGATAATACTGGCCGCATTTTCTACACTAGAGAACTGGTAATTTCATAGAAACTTAGAGGTCACTCCGCATCACAATAGTCAATCGGGAATATTTTGAATCATTTGTAATCCCTGGCCGTCCCCAGGAGGACCATCGAATCCGGGCGGACACTTTCTCCCCAGTATCTGACGGTTCTCTCCTCACGGACCAAGTCGCCTATTACGGAATCTCGACCGTTTCACGATTGCTACAACTCACCTCGAGTCTTTTCATCCATGGCAAGAAAAACCGGTCTCCGAACGATTCTATATCTTTACCTCGCAGTTTTCTTAACACGAATCGGGTTCGGAAGCGTCACAATAATCTTCCCGATATATCTGCACGCGGCAAGCTTCCAGGTGGGGTTGATTCTAGCGCTCTATCCCATAGCTGAGGCAACGTCTGCCATGCCAGTGGGTCGTTTGGCGGACCGGTTTAGTAGAAAGAGGTTACATGTTTTCGGAATGTTCTTCATTACTATCTTGACTGCTGCGATAGGATTCACGACTGACCTTTACAAGGTGTCGATCATTCATGGTTTGATGGGTTTCTCGGCTGCAACGGCGGCCGTGACTTCCCTTACAATATTGGGAGATGCTACAAAGCAGACGAATCGTGGGAAAGGTATGGGTGGTTTTGATCTTGCTAATCTTGCGGGTTATGGTGTAGGTTTTGGTGTTGGATCGGTTTTGGTGAACTTGAGCTTCTTTCAGGGACACCTGAACTATGCATTCTGGCTCACCGCCTCGATCTTTCTGGTCACAGGTATTATTGCGATGCGGTTTCTTCAGGAGCCGGTGAAGGTGGAGGAGTTTCTGAGGAGGCCTGAGGTTCGTGTTCGTGAGCGGAAGATTGGGGGAAGGATTCGTCCGATAATGCCGGTCTGGATTGCGCAGACGGTGATTCTTGGTATGTACTTTTTGCTTCCTAAGGCGTTCAAGGATGCTAGTTATGTTCCGACTACCCAGGTTTTGATCTTTCTTGGTGTTCTTGGTGGGTTGTTTGTGTTGGGGAGCATACTCTTTGGTCATATTTCGGATAAGCTTGGACGGACCAAGATAATGATACTCGGTGCTTTTGGCGAGCTGGGCTTTCTTGGTGTCTTCGGATGGTCGTTTCCGAATAATGGTTTCTTACGTTATGAGTTAGTTCTGGCGCCTTTGTTCTTTCTTGCGTCTGCGATAGCTCCTACAATCCTGGCTTATGTGAGTGATATTTCGGGTAAGGCTAAGCGGGGTTCTGCGAATGCATTGTATAGTATGGTTTTGAGCCTGGGTTTGGCTATTGGTAATATTGTTGGGGGTTTTGTTGGGGAGTATGGTATTCAATGGATCTTTTTGGCGGGTGCTGGGATATTATTTCCCTCGATAATTGCCAGCTCTGCCATGCTGGGCTCCAGAAGGAAATGAGGATGCGATATGGGCCCCGACAGTTGAATGACTAGGGCTTTTGCTGCATTCGGAGGGGGCCGGGAGGGTTCTTGTTTGTTCTCTGGGGCTGGAGAAAAATAATGGGGGTGGGGATCAATAATAATTCTTAGGGTGAATTTGAAAAGCGCCCGTAAAACTTTTTTCCAGCGAATTCTTTCGTTGGTTCTTTGCTTTGGATGTCGATTTGGTTAGGCAGAGGCAGAGTCGTGTCGGTCCGAAAGTATTCGGAATGTCTCTTTGACGTCTTGAAACTCTACAATCTACCCCCCTTTTTTCCAACTTTATTTTCTACTGCGCCTCAAAATGAGCGAGATCGGCTGAAATTCGCGTATTATGATAAGAAAAGCATTTTGCGGAAATGGGTTTATTCATTTAAACATAGCGGAAATTCGCGAGGAGATCATCGGGGGCCAGAAAACATGCGCTCCGATTGCCAATCAGGGCTCAAAATGAACGATTTCCTCCCTGGCGGGTAAGAAGGTCATAAATTTTCTAAAAGCGATGCAACTATACAAACGAATTGGTCGCCCGTTGACAATCCGATCGACCTCAGTATCGTTGAGTTTGTACCGTCTGGCGAGAGTGATTGTCGAGGCTCAGTGAGGTAGGAGCATAGAGGCTAGGATCGTCAAGAGACCTGCCACGGGAAAAGTGATTGCCCATGCGAGAATTATGTTCCCGGTAGTGCTCCAGAAGACTTCTCTATCGTTAGCCCGAGCTCCCGCTTTCGCGGCAGCAGCCACATGAGTAGTCGAGATGGGAGCTCCGAATATCGCGCCCGCACTAACTAGGGCGGCGGTGGTCAGGCCGGCTCTGAGACGCTGATCATCATCCAGCTGTTCCTCCCTGCTTACAAGTGACTCTGTGATTTTGCGGCCCCAAGAGATTGAGCCGATGAATAGGGCCAGACTGACAAAGGCGTATGGAAGCCAGAGAGAGTCTTGAGACGAGAAGGGAAGGAGGAAGAAGCCGAGAGCTGCCATCTTGGGCGCATCATTGATTCCTCTCGAGAACGAGGTTAGAGCTGCGGAGCCCCAGTGAAGAATCTTGACTCTTCCTGGACCCAGCCCGCTAATCGCTGAACGACCATGCGCTAGCCGATGGAAGACATAGGTTGCGAGTAGTGCGAGGAATGGGCTGGCTGCCATGGGCAATAGAACCCTTAGCAGGAGGACATTCCATTGGATACCGCTTGTACCGTAGAGATAGATGAGTAGGAAGACGATCGCTCCAATAATCGTGTGAGTAGACGAGACTGGAATACGGAGAAGAGTCGTGGCAACAACCCAGACGGTTGCCGCAACGAGAACCGAGAGAGCAAACGATTCTCCAAGAGGAACCTTGACAAGGTCTTGGGTGAATACTAGGAACAATCGTCCTGAAACATAGATTGCCGCTATGCTTCCGACACCGCTGAAAAGAGCACCCCAGACGACAGCCCGGGTGATAGATGCAGGCTTCGGTTGATCGCCTTTGGTAGCAACAATCAAACCAGCCACAATCTTACCCACATCGTTCGCTCCGTTTACAAACGCTAGCGCGAAGAGAACTGCGAAACCTGCCGGGACGACCAGCAATTCGTACAAAGACTCCTAAACGTATGGATTAATAATTTCCCAACAGACTGCCAATTTACTCTGGTAGGATTATTCCCTTTGACCACTAACAAGCCTCTGCTTGAAAAGACGGAAACGTCCACTGACAGGATCACCATTGTGGCAGAGTTTCCCCACATAAACAGGGAATCTCTCTTCGACCTCTGGACCGATCCTGATCTATTGAAGAAATGGTGGCCTCCACTTGCCGAGCTCGAGCCCAAGCTCGGTGGAAAATATCATTTCTCCTGGCCCAATCAGGACTGGCATCTCAGAGGCAAGTATACTATGGTCAGGAGGGGAGAGAAGCTTGGTTTTACGTGGAAATGGGATCATGAATCCGTCAACGAAACCAGGGTCACAGTGTCATTTGTATCACTGCCGCAAAACGGAACAAGGCTTACGCTTCAGCATGAAGGCTACGCGAAAAACAAGGAAGACCGCAAGATAAGAGACGAGCAAATAGAGAGTTGGATGTTCTTCCTCGGAAAACTTCAAGAAACAACTTGATTCCCCCCGGTGTCACCCCATTCGCCTAGAGATATCCGCATACCAGAAGTAACCCGCCGCGACGCCTATCGCCACCAGAGTGTAGGCTAGCAAGATCGCCACGGACAATTCTATTGTAGGGACAATTGTATTGTCGGCACCGACGAATCGAAGAACGATCCCGACCGTCTGGGGAAGCAGGGGAGATGCATATTGCACCGGGAGGGAATTTGCCGGGGAAGTCGGCAGATAGATCTGAACGGTCCGGTAGAACTCCCGTCCAGTTAATGAGAAGATGAGGCCCAAGTAACCGCTGATTATGAAGCTAGCGAAGAAGACAGCGGAGGAGAATATGTAGGCGAGTGAGGATCTTCTTACGAGTTCGCCGAGCATGAATGCCAGCGAATAGAAGATCAATGAAGAGAAGGCTTGCACGATGAAGAGGCCTGGAAGGATTTCAAGGCTAGCCTGAGGACCGAAGAATGTGAAGGCGGAACCCACACTGAGCAAAATGTTGAACGCTAGAATTATCAGGAATAGGATGAATCCGCCGAGAAATTTTCCGGCAAAGTAATCGTTTCTTCGGACCGGCTTCGAAAGCAACAACTCTGCGGTTCCCTGCTCATACTCCTCGGACATTGCACCTGCCGCGATCAGGATTGCGGTGAAGTTGAGAAATAATGGCTGGAGCCCGAAGACTCCTGCGACCCATATGTAAGGATAGGCGGCGAGTGGGATAAATCCGGTCCCGTTTGTCGCGGTTGACAATGCGTAGTACGGGAATGTATCTAGGAGGATAGTGAAGGCAAGCAGGGCGAGAACCTTCCGCTTTGCGATTGCCCGTTTCATCTCGTAACGGATGAAGGAGACGATTACGTCGATCCGACTCATCTTATCGATCGACTCCATTCTTCTTCAAAGCCTCGATGTACGCTCTCTCTAGCATATTGTCAGCTGTCTTGATCGTGTACAACCTGGCTCCGCTCTTAACGATCAAGTCCGATAAGGCTGGTCTGATATCGTCGTGTCCCTTGATGATGATCTCAATAGTCTGACTGTTGATCGTTACTTGAGAGACATTGGGCATCCCCTTGATGCTGTTTATCGTTTCTTGTGGTAGTCCCTGTGCCTCTACTGTCACAACCGAATAGTCTAACACCTTCCGGATGACATCTGAGCTGGAACCTCGGAAGAGTATCCTGCCGCTGTGTATGATTAGTACAGATGTGCAGAGAGATTCCACCTCGTTCATCATATGGGAAGACATGAACACCGTCCCCTTTCCTCCCATTGCGAACTCTCGGAAGACTTCTCTGAAATGAGCCGAGCCCGCAGGGTCCAGCCCAAGCATCGGCTCGTCAAGAACCAATAGTTCGGGACTGCCGATTAGAGCTTGGGCAACACTGAGTCGCTGCACCATCCCTTTGCTTAGCTTGCCAACTTTGGTATCTCGATACTCGATCAGTCCAACAAGCTCAAGCACACGCCTAATCTCATCTTGCTTGTCCCCTTTGAATTCTAGCTCGTGCAGTACAAGGGTAAGGAGCTCAGTGGGTGTGAGGAAGGTTTGGATGTTGGGCAGCTCGGGGGAATAAGCGACATGGTTGAGCGCCTCAACGTGTTTTGAGATAGGATCGTACCCATTTACGCGGACGTTCCCGGATGAGGGTCGAATTAATCCAAGCATGAGGCGTATACAGGTAGTTTTCCCGGACCCATTGGGACCAAGGAAACCCACGATCTCCCCCTTGCCAATGCTAAGATCGACCGGACCAATCTTCTTACTACCGTAATCTTTCACCGTATTTTGAAACTGTAATATTGAAGGTCCTTGAGAACTTGGATTACTCATACGTAATCAAGAAATTCTCTATGACTTTGCGTTAGTCGACCCAGTGTGAAGGCTTGCTTTGAGCTTTAGACGGTTCAGCGGCTATGGACAATGTGTTTCTTGTGGCAGTCTTTGCTCTGACGAGTGCGAAGACCGATGGGACCGCGAGACCGACGGCTCCAACTAGGCCGAGACCAACCAGGGCGAAGCCGAACATTGTAGTGGTCCCGGATGGATTTGTTAACGGGAGATTCGTCGCTACAAGCGTAGCGGTGAGGGCGTAAGGCCCAATGGCCTGCAATTCTACGGAGTAGACCAAGCCCGAGGGCATCGTGAGGATGTTTCCGGCTGCAGAATATGTCTCCCCATTGGTTCTCGATACTGAGATCGAGAGCGCATGTTTCACCGCGGTGTAGGTTTGACCCTTGAACGTTACTTGGGCAGTACCGCTGCGACTGATTTGGGCACTAAGCTTGATGCCGTGGCTTGAGTATGAGAGGGATTGATTGTTCAATTCGGGAAAGTAAGGGAATATTTCCGGCAGCGAGCTACTATTCACAACCTTCGAATAAGTCAAGTGCCTCTTGCCTGATGTTAGAGCAAAAGTCAGCTGTACGAGATCATTTTGATCGGTCGGCTGGCCGGTTTCGTTTACGACGAAAACCTCGACTGCATTACCCGCTTTTGTCAGGGAGATCTGGTACGCGACGAAACCATGATTCGGCTGTGTCCCAGAGCCTGACGCTCCTGAGGCAATGCTGGAGTAGCAGCCTAGCAACAAGAGAGCTAGAGCCACCAGTGAAACGGATGCTGGGAAACGGCTCATTGGAAGTCTCCGCAACGGTCCTTGTTTAGCTATGGTTCGATATAAACGTGGAACACACGAATTATCGTTATCGGCCTTCACAACTGCGCTTTGGCCTTCGCCTAGCGAACTAGATCGAAGGATTACTGGGTTTTTGTTTCTACCTGTGAGATTTGGGGTGTTATTGGTTTTGGTGCGATGAGGACGTGTGCATTGTGAGGATTGTAGACCGGATTCCTTCCCGAAATTGTCAGAATCAGATGCTTTGCAGATCTATAGGTGTGACCCGCCGATAATGAGACGAGACTAGTGAAGATCCAGAAGAATGGAACACCCTGGATTACGTATGACGTAATCTTGTAGCCTGGGATACCCGGCGCTCCCACATTCGTTGTACTGATTGTAATCTGTGGTGGCGTATTGATGAATAACCAGACTAGGTACAATGTGCTGCAGAAGCCTATGAGTGTCGAGAAGCTCATCAGGATGTCGATGAATTTCTCGATCTTTGAAAGCAACTTCATGGCAGATGTTCGACCAC
>VBBA01000018.1:7602-13066 GCA_005888675.1 Candidatus Bathyarchaeota archaeon
CGCGTTTGTCTAGGAATGGAATCGATGTGATGAGATGACCTTCGACCTATCAATTTTCTCCAGCTGATCCTCTATTGGGTGGGTGAGATCTTGACTCCTCCCCTGTATAGAAGACCAGCGATAGCAACTGCTATGCTTATCAGAAGAAACACGCCAACGAATGGAAGCATAATCAGAGACACTCCGAGTGAGATCCAGGGAAGTAGGCCTCTCCATCCTTTGCCGTGCAAGAGTTTGATTCCGCTGGCCGAGCCTACTACATAGACAAGGATTGCAGCTCCGCTCGGAATTAGAAGTGCGGTCTCCAGAGTCGCGTTGAAGAAATAGAAGAAGGCCAATGAGAGCCATGATAATCCTAAGAGCAGGCCCAGCGAGGAACGAGGGACCCCAGACTTGGAGTCGATTCGACTCAGGATTCTTGGAAGACCTCCCTCTTTCGCGGTTGCATAGATTACCCGGGACATACCGGTCGTGTAAGCGTTCACAGTCCCAAAAATTATGATAACCGCCAATATCGCTGTTCCTATTGCACCCATAGGTCCTAGTGCGTTTGAGAGCATTGCGGCGAAAGGAGCTACGCTACCTCCGGCCTCGTATGCCCTGCTCCCGACCGCGGCAAATGCGACTGAAACGTAGAGCGCACTGATTATTAGAACACTGAGAAGTATGCTGCGATGGAAGTCACGCTCGGGATTCTTGAATTCTTCAGCAACATTTGACACGTTTTCGTAGCCTAGGTATGACCAGAAGATCAGTGCCGCCGCAACTCCTATCGGGATTATTCCATGCGGGAAGAAGGGCGAGAAATTCTCCAGATTGATTCTAGGTAGTGATGCGACAACGGCGGCGAGCAACAGCGCGGTGATTGCGACAATCACAACCATCTGCACCCGGCCACTAACGCGTATCCCTCGATGATTGATCAAGAAAGTTCCGAGCGGCAACAATGCTGCGATTAGATAGATTTCGATTCGGTTGAGAGGAACCGCATACGCAAGATAAGATGCAGCTACCACGGTGACGGCCGGAGCACCAGCCGCATACCAGAGAAGGAATAACCAGCCAACCGAGGTCGCCACCCTTTGACCGAACGCTTCGCGGGCGAAGGAATAGACGCCGCCCGATTCTGGCCTTCTTGACGAGAGACTTGCAAAAGTGTAGGCGAGTGGATAACTTACAAGCGAGAGGCCAACCCAGGCAATGAGAGACGCGGGTCCGGCCTTCTGGGCTGCAAGCCCTGGGAGTATGAGTATCCCTGAGCCGAGCACTGAACTCATGTAAAGTGCGGTGGCATATCGTAGTGTGACTTCTTTGTGAAGACTGCTCGACTTCTGCTCGGTCAAGAAAGCCCGCCACTGCGGCATATCGTCTGGCTATTGCTTTGGAGCATCTAGGCTAGCTTAGCTTCTTGGACAAGCTTGTCCAAGGCAGGCTTCAGCCATGGGGTGTAACGGTCCGGGTTCTTATTTAGATCCTTCTTCAAGTCTGCGACTGAAACCCATTTCCAATTGGCGATCTCGCTTGGGTTCGGCTTTGGTGATCCATCGTATTTTCCGATGAAAACATGGTCGAACTCATGCTCGGTCAATCCACTGGTTTCATCCCTGGCCTTGTACGTGAAGCTGAAGACTTCTTCCATGTTGGCGTCAAAACCGAACTCCTGCTGCAATTTTCTGTGAGTCGCTTTCTCCAATTCTTCACCCTTCAAAGGGTGGCTACAACACGAATTACTCCATAATTTCCTGAATATGGGCTTCTCAGCTGACCTCTGCTGTAGGAGGAGTTCGTTCTTGGAATTCAGGATAAAGATAGAGAAGGCCCTGTGAAGTCTTCCACCATTTTTATGGGCTGCGATCTTCTCCTCGTACCCAATCGGACTATCTTTTTGATCGACGAGGATAATCGTCTCGTTCATGACCCCACGAGCCCCTTTGAACATCCAATAAGACTTTCTCAGCCTCAGGCTTTTATTTCCGCTGAAACGACTGGGACTCGAGCTATTATGACGGTCACTAGACAATCCTCCAACATCCAATCATTCTACAAGTTGGTGCAGCAGTTTGCGGGGCTTACTGATGACGAGTTGAACGCTCTCCGAGTCGGTGGTCTTAGTTTCGATCGAGCAGAGAGAATGGTCGAGAATGTTGTCGGAGTGTTTCCGATCCCGCTGGGTATAGCGACAAACTTCCTGATCAATAACAAGGACTACCTTGTCCCGATGGCAATTGAAGAGCCATCAGTCGTTGCAGCCGCAAGCCACGCTGCAAAAATGGCCAGACAGACGGGAGGGTTCATTGCAGAAAGCACTGAACCCATCATGATCGGACAAGTCCAGATCGTCAACTGTCCAGACCCACACGGCGTCGAGAAAAGTGTCCTTCGAGAGAAAAAAGAACTGATCGAGCTCGCCAACAAGCAGGATCCGATGCTTGTCTCAAAGGGAGGCGGGGCCCGAGATCTGAGGGTCCGCATATTGCCAACACTGGCCGGGACGATGGTCGTGGCCGAACTTCTTGTCGACTGTCGTGATGCTATGGGAGCGAATACCGTCAACACGATGGCCGAGGCGTTAGCCCAGCGACTTGAGAAGATAACAGGCGGCAAGGTCAGGCTTCGAATCATATCCAACCTCGCGGACAAGAGGCTCGCTAGGGCTAGGGTTCTGATTCCAAAGAAGGCATTGGGGGGCGAAGAAGTTGTGGACGGGATAGTCGAAGCCTATGCCTTTGCCGCTGCGGATCCGTATCGCTGTGCCACTCACAACAAGGGAGTGATGAACGGGGTCACAGCTGTCTGCCTGGCAACTGGGAATGATACCAGGGCTATCGAAGCTGGAGCCCACGCCTACTGTGCCAGGAACGGGAACTATTCTCCTTTGACCACTTGGAAGAAGGACAAGAATGGAGACCTTCAAGGATGGATCGAAATCCCAATTGCGGCAGGAGTAATCGGAGGAATAACCGCGGTGCACCCGATAGCGAAAGTGTCGCTAAAGATCTTGGGTGTCAGGAGTGCCAAGGAATTGGGTGAGGTTATGGCGTCCGTGGGATTGGCACAGAATCTTGCAGCGCTACGTGCCCTTGCCGCGGAGGGTATTCAGAGAGGACACATGTCTCTTCACGCGAGGAACATTGCTGCGATGGCGGGTGCCGACGGAAAAGAAGTGGATCACATAGCCAGGATAATGGTCGAGGAACATGCGATCCGTTTGGACAGAGCGAAGGAACTCTTGAGCCAACGATCACATAACTAATGTGCAAGTCCGCCAAAAAGGAAGGCAACTAGTCCGAGCAACATCCACAACAGCACAATGTTCTTCACTTTTTTGGCTCTCTCCGGCTCGGGCTTGGAGGCCAGTGAGGCCGATGATCCGACAAAACCAATATCAGCGACGAGGACGATCGGAAGATACCAGATCGAGACGATTCCTAGAATCGGCGGGACTAGGCTGACTATGACGGCCGAGACGAAGAGACCAGCACTTGTTAGGGCTGCGGCTCTTGCTCCTTTCAAGACTGCAAGAGTCTTAACTCCGTGCACGCTGTCGCCGTGAACGTCGACTATTCCTTTCGCCACCTCTCTTCCCAAGTTAGAGAGGAAGGCTAGCAAGGAGAAGAGGAAGACTGCGGGACGAAGACTTGAGACGCTAATCCCGCCAAAGACGAATGGAAGGGCGACATTGAAGCTGACGATCATGTTCCCTAATAGTCCCAGCCGCTTGCCACGTGCATTGTAGAAAACCATCAAGCCAAGAGCTAGCAGTGCAATGAGTAGGCTCGCGAGCCCGAGAAGTATGGCAGAGATTATGCTGGCGATCGATAGTACTCCGGCTAGGAGATATGCGCCTGTCAAAGTTGCACGTCCGGAAGGTAGGGGTCTAGTGGGAGCGTTCACTCGATCGATCTCGATATCGTAGACGTCGTTCAGAACCATCGTCCCAGCCATCATGAGAGATGCCGTAAGAAAACCGAGAACTAGTCTGTCCAACGGTGGGATAACTCCCAGGTTGATGACTTCTCCGACAACAACGGCCAGCCCGATCATCAAACAGTTAACCGGGCGAGTCATTGACAGATACGTGACTAGCCTGTTACTAGTGTTGTGAGAGCTGGTTTGTATTGTTGAACGTGTGTCCATGATGGATCTTGTCTCCTGGAATATGATGCGTTGTATTGTTGGAATAAGCCTAAATAAATCCCGGTCTTTAACAGTGGTTTCCTTAGACCCTTGTCAGTGAAGAAAGAATCTACAGTTCTTGAGGATTTGAATCAGGCCCTCGCGGCCGAGGTTTTAGCAGCATTCCGATACTTGTACATGAGCAAGATAGTCAGTGGCATAAGCTCCCTAGCGTTATCGAAGCTATTTGCAGAGATTGCGGAGGGCGAGTGGGAGCATGCAAAACTGTTCATGGGAAGGATAATCCAGTTAGGAGGCATCCCGGTGTCTCGTCCATTGGAATGGGAGAAGAGGAGCTTCAACCCCTACGCGGAGCCTCCGAGGAAAGGCGGGGACCTGAAAGCTATGGTGAGGGACGCCCTCAAATTCGAGAGATCAGCCGTTGAATTTTACCAGCGTCTTGCTCAGAGGACCCGGGACACTGATATCATAACCTATCAACTAGTAATAGATACTCTGGTTGACGAGAAGAACGAGGAACACAAGCTAGTCGCTCTCCAAGAATCATAGCAGGTTCTTGGATTCAAGACAGTATTTTTCTAGGATCAACCTTCTTTAGGCCGGACCATTTTCTCGGCCATTTCAAACGCTGGTCCAGCAAACCTTGCCCCTAGAGATGACGGTGATAGGCGCCCTAAACTGGGACATCAATCTGTTTGTGAAGCATATTCCGAAACCGGGGGAGGAAGTCGTCGTCACGAGAATCGACAGAGTGCCGGGTGGAAAAGGTGGAAACGTGGCTGTCGCAGCAGCGCGGATACTCGGATCCTCAAAGACCGCATTAATCTCAAGTCTCGGCAGTGACGAGACTGGGAAGAAACAGATCTCGATTCTCAGGGAGGAAGGAGTCGAGACCAGTGGGATTCGTGAAATCGATAGTGTCGAGTCAGGACAAGCCTACATTACAGTTGACGAGTATGGGAACGATACTATCATGACACACTTTGGTGCTAACGCATTGCTGAAAGAAGAGCAGATAATGGAGCCACAAATTCAGACGATGCTTGGAAAGAGCAAGCTAATTCTGGCAATTGACCCTCCGAAACAAGTCGCGAAAAAGATTTTGTCGGAAGGGAAGAGGTTGCGAAAAATTCTCGTTTGGCATCCAGGGGTGCTTGCTAGATTCGGGATCAAGGAATGGAGCGAAGAATTGAAGGATCTTCAGTATCTCATTCTGAACCAGCACGAGGCTATCGTGTTTACGGGAGCAAAGACGTTGGAGAGTGCGTTGGCCAAGCTGAACGAGGAAGCGCCCGGGACTAGGATCGTCGTCACACTGGGAAAGAAT
>VBBA01000428.1 GCA_005888675.1 Candidatus Bathyarchaeota archaeon
ATCTCGTCGCTCCAGAATTGTTCTGAATCTCGGGCAAGTCTCAAGACATGCTAAGGACGGCGACGTTGTCGTTGTACCGGGCAAGGTACTTGGATCAGGCGATCCGAATGCTAAGGTTACGATAGCGGCCTACAAATTTTCGCCAAAAGCCTTGGTTAAGGTGGGCAAGGCAGGTGGGCGATGCATTCCGTTATCACGACTTGTCGAAGAAAATCCGCACGGAACAAACGTGCGACTACTAAGCTAACTCGAGCAGGCCAAAAACCGGCCCCTACTCGATTCATCGAAGATAGGATATACAACCAGCTTCTCCCGTGACATTGCTGGGCTTGGAGACTCAATGGGCCGGTAGTCTAGCCTGGTAAGCGAGAGATCGCACAGAACGGACGTCGCCCTCACACGGCGAAGGTCGTGGGTTCGAATCCCACCCGGCCCACTACTACGTTAGTCCGGGGCGCAGAAGACTGTTCTTTTTTTGTTTACCTTCAAGAATTCCACAAGCTGTAGTTTAATTCTCACCAGTTAGGCGTCTGGACGTCCCATCGCGAAGCTGGCAAGAATCTTTGGCTCCTGGTGATTTTCTCTTTGAACTGTTGAAAGCAACCGTCGCGCTCTTTGTAATCGTGGATCCGATAGGTCCTGTCCCGATATTTGCGAATCTCACTAAGACATTGACCCCTATGGAGAAGAAGAGGGTTTTCAGAACAGCGGCGATCGTTGGGGCAGTCTTGCTCGCCGCTTTTGCACTGGTTGGTCAAGAACTCCTGCTACTGTTCGGGATCACCCTCCCCAGTTTTCAGATCGCTGGGGGATTCATTCTGTTCATCTTGGCCATCGACATAATCTTTAGAGGAGAACGAACAGACAAACAAGCCCTCTCCTCAATAGAGGAAACTGCGGTCTTTCCGATCGCATTCCCACTACTAGTAGGTCCAGGAGCAATCACGACAACAATGATCTCGATCCAGTCGTCTGGAATAGCGATAGCGCTGATCGCCATAGTGATCGTTATGTCTTTGAGTTGGGTGGTCCTCAGACTTACCGACAGAATCTATCGGATATTAGGAAAGACAGGTTCCGCGGTTATCGCGAGAATAATGGCGCTCTTCATCGCTGCCATAGCCGTCGAGTATGTTTTGCTTGGAATACAGCACTACTACCCGCCAGTATAAGTTGGACGAACATTTCACTTTCTAGTCATCGTCCTTCTTCTCCCTGTCTTCTTTGTCTTCGAAAGCTTTTGTTTCCCAGCCTTCTTCGTCCTCGACAACCTTCTCTTTCCTATCACCGAAATACTCAGGCTCAGCCTCCACCTCTCGGTGAGTAGGAGATTGCCAATATTGTCTAGTTGCATAGATCCCGAAAACCAATGCAACGATAGCAATTATAGCAATTACTAGCAATACGAAGTACGAAGTAACAGTACCACAATTGACAATCGGGTTTACTTGACATTCATAGTGTCCCGAGACAGTCCCCCTTGTGCTGAGGTCCGCACGAAGGTTCTCAGAGAAGAACGAATCCCTCTCACCAAGCGGACTCATGGCCCATGAACCAGAGAGAGACCTAAACAACGCACTCCTTCCGGCAACGCTGAAAGATGAGCCTAGCGAGCCAACTAGAGACCTGAAGAGGGAGGTCTTCTCAACAAAGCTCGATGCAGAACCAAACGAAGCACTCATGTATACACTAAGACTCAACGAATCTGTCAAAGACCTGAAGAACGAATACTTCTGGGTATGACTTGAAGCCGAAACAAGTGAGGAAATCAAAACCCTGGCGAAGCCCTTGGTCTCTGAAGCAGCAAGGCCTACCGAATCGGTCAGAGATCTGAAGAGGGAAGTTCTCTCTACAACGCCCGAGGACGATCCCAGCGAAGTGCTGAGACTTTTGGCGAGTCCTTTGGCTTGGGAACCAGCAAGACCTATCGAGCTAGACAGAGACCTATACAATGAAGAAGTTTCCGCAAAACCTGAAGTTGAACCCAGCGAACTAGTCAAAGACTTCGCAAGCCCCTTAGTCTCAGAAACAACAATAGACAACGAACCAGACAAAGATCTAAACATAGAAATCTTCTCGGCAAAGCCCGATGCTGCACCCAGTGAAGTACTCAAGTTCACAGTACGACCTCTAAAGAGGGAACTAACAAGACTCACCGATCCGCTCAAAGACCTGAAGAAGGAACCTTTCTCAACAAGACTAGAGGCCGAGCCAAACGAAGCACTCAAACCCTTGGCGAGGCCTTTGGTCTGAGAATTCACAACACTAAACGTGCCGGTTAGAGTTCTGAAAATCGAAGTGTGCTCAGCAAAAGCAGACCCTAATCCCAGTGAACCTGTGAGGGACTTCGCAAAACCTTTGGTTTCGGAGGTAGCGAGGGACCACGAGTCAGCCAACGATCTGAAGAGTGAAGTGTGTTCGGTGAAAGCCGCGTTGGTAGTCCACGAATCACTCAGAGTCCTGAAGAGGAATACTTTCTTGGCAAAACTGGAGGTTGAGGATAATGACCCGGTCAGCGACTTGAAGATGGAAGTCTTCTCTGAGAAGGTTGACGTAGAACCTATCGAGGCAGATAAGTAAACGGTATGCCCATTGAAGAATGAGCTCACGAAGCTTAGCGAATCGGCAAATGACCTGAAGTAAGACGCTTTTTCTGCAAAAACCGAGTTCACCGCCCAGCCTCCACTCAAAGATCTGGAGATCGAGAGTCTTTCCCCGAATCCTGTGCTTGATGAAATGGAACCAGCGAAGGACCTAGACCAGGAAAGCCTCTGGACGAAATTGGAAACAGTAGATACTGAATCGAGAAGCAAACGGAAGTAGGACGTCCTTTGCGAAATGCTTCCCGAGTAGCCTAGCGAAGCGCTCAAGTTAACAGTTCTACCCCTGAGGAAAGAGACCACCATGCTCAATGAATCGGTCAGAGACCTGAAGAACGATGCGCTTCGGGAAGAACCGGAAGCTGACCCGACAGAGACAGTCAAGGTAATGCTGCGACCGTTGAATAGTGAGCTTGCCAGACCTAGGGAGCTGGTGATGGACCTGAACAACGACAGGTGCTTGGATAAGCTTGGGGCCGAACCTAGCGACCCACTCAGGGTCTTGGCCCAACCCTTGACCTGAGACGCGGCCAGGCTCAATGAGGTAGTGAATGACCTGAAGAGGCTAGACTTCTCAGAAACGGTTGAGGATGAACCGATCGAAACGCTCAGGTTCAGGGTCCTCCCGCTGAAGAACGAGCCAACGAAACTCAGCGAACCACTGAAAGCCCTGGAGGAGGACACTTTCTTAGTTATCCCTGAGTTCACAGCCCAACCTGCACTGAGAGACCTGAAACTCGAAATCTTTTCACTGAAACTTGAGGTCGAAGAGAAGAAACCCGCAAGAGACCTGAATATGGAGAGCCTCTCCATAAACGCGGAAGCGGCGG
>VBBA01000019.1 GCA_005888675.1 Candidatus Bathyarchaeota archaeon
CTCCAAGACGAACAAGTTGGAGACGGTCTTCGTGGTGGTCTTCGCGGTGGTAGTGTCGGACATTGTTCTCTTCGCATTGAAGACTGGTTTTGTCAGACCGCGTCCGTCGCACGTTCTAAACGGTGTTATACTCCCATTGGGAGTGGACAATGAGTCCTCGTTCCCCTCAGGTCACACGGCAAGAGCTTTCGCAGTCGCCAGTCTCGTATCTCTTAGAATGGGCCGGAAGTATGTCCCGTTACTCACTCTGGCAATCGGTGTTGCCTTAAGCAGAATAATCATTGGCGTGCACTTCCCATCGGACGTGGTTGGAGGCGCCTTCCTAGGCATACTCATCGGCCTGGTCTCATATGAGTACGGACCGCGAGTGTTCCGATACGCTGTTCCAAGGCTTTTTCCTGGCCGGGCAATCCCATAGCACGCGAGAGTTACATTTTGAACCCGCCCGATCGCTTTCGAAACCAATGAGGAGAGTGGAATATTAGGTAGACTAAACGATACTGCTAGATAGCTTGGCCTTGCTAGACAAGACTGTAAACGAAACCTCGGTAAGGAGCCAAGCTCGCCGTGAGAAACGGATCATCATGGCCGCAGTTTTGATTGGCGTTGTCATACTGGGTCTCGTTCTATTCTTTGTCCTCTCGCCGGCGCTCATTGTGAATTCTAGGGATTTCAGCTATCCTGAAGAGTTAAGGACCCCCGCCGGATCTTCGCCCTCACTCAGTATCACGAGCGTCAATGGAAAGGTAAGTATTTCCTCTTGGGCACAAAGCACAGTAGCCATCAGCGGCACGGTGACGGCACGAGGACTCGGCTCATCCCCGGAGCAAGTCGTTCTATCCGAGTCTAACATTAACGGGGTGATAAACTTCCAAGCTGTCTTCCCGAGCGGCTCTCTCTTCCAGCTCTCGGATAGTTATGAAGCACAAATCATCGTATTCATCCCCCTGAACACACAATTCGGACTTCTCAAAGTCGAGACAGTGAATGGAGGGATCGACGCGAGGATAGCAAACGCGACAAATGTTCAACTAAACACCGTCGTCGGGGGTATCGCGATCAACTGCATTTCTTGCAGCAATATTGCAGCTTCCACAAACAATGGTCCAGTGTCTGCAACCTTCTCTTCCCTAGAGTCGTCCGGACAATACACTCTGACAAGCATCAACGGCAACGTCGCGATGACAGTGCCTTTGACGGCAGGGTTCACTGTACATGCCGATACAACAAACGGTACCGTCGATGTCTCTGGAGTGAGCTTGCAACCCACGGGCACGGTCCAATTGGCTAACGATAAGACTGGGAAAGTGGACGGGGGAGGTGCCAGCGTAAGGCTACACACTGTCAACGGGCAAGTGACGATATCCTTAGGATAGTAGAAATCAGCAGCCCCGTTGGTTTCTGCTAACCCGAGTACTTGCCGGCGACGTTCTTAAGAGAATTGGAGACTTCTCGTGCGGCCGGTCGACGTCGAGCTTCCTTCGCCATCATTTCCGCAAGCACTGGAACTATCGAAGCAAACTTGGAATCTATCCTTGTGAAATCAGGATTGAAAGATTTCCAGAGAGATCTCAACTCGTCTCCCGTCCGGTTGGATTCAGGGTTCGAGATCATGTTGTTCATTGCCTCGATGAGCCTCTTTGAATGAACCGGTGTCTTCGTTAACATACTGTACAAGGTAGCCCCCAGCGCATAGATGTCCATCGAAGGATCCGCGCCCGAGCCAAGGACCTGTTCGACAGGCGCGTATTCAGATGTGAATTGAACAACTTTTCCACCAGTCCGGACCGCGGATCCCAGGTCGGCAAGCTTAGGCGAGATCTTTCCAGATACCATCTGTTCAAGCGTGTCCTGTCCGGTGGGGGGCGGGGTAGCGGTGAAGAGGATGTTCTGAGGTTTGACATCGAGATGAACGAACCCGGCTCCATGAATCGTCTCTAAAGCGGTCGAGATCATCTGGCCCATGAGCATCACAACAGCAGCCCACTTTTCAGAGTAATAGAGTGCATCGTATGATGGATCCTCGACAAGTCTCTTCGCATTACCTCCCCGCATATACTCCATGACTATGGTTGGTGGGCTGTGGAGATAGAGTCCAGTATCTCCTTTCATGATTTCTTGAATGTTCATCCGATCAACAAGTATCCCCTTGATCTGTACAACATACTTCGATTGCCCAGACAATTCCAAGAGGGTAGTCGCTTCTGCCATTGTCTCGTTGAGAGCCGCAGCGCCGGTAGTAGTCTTGAGTATCGGTATTTTCAAGGCCATCTCTGACCCCGCTGTTCCGAAGCTAGCCCTGAGAACGTAGCCGGTGGCTCCGGTGGCAATGTGCTCCTTCACTTTGTAGCCATGAACATCTTGGTTGACCCAGGCTCTTGGGTCCCAATCGTCCAGCCGAGAGATACCGATCGGCGTCGGGGCTGGCGACTGTTTGGGCTGTTGTACTGGAGTAGGTGCAAGCGCCCGTGGAGGGGATGGAGCGCTGATTCTCGGTTGCGGTTGGGGCGGAGGCGTAACATGCTTGGGGAGAGGGGGAGGGGCTGGGGGGGACTGAACAGTGAAAGAGAAAGTCTCCGTAGAGGAGAGATTCTTTGCTGCTGCAGCTACTTGAAGCGTATATGTGCCAGATTGTCTTGGCAGGTAAGACACAGTGTATTTTCCGGCACTGTTATGAGATAATTTCAGAAGTTCCCGTTTTCCTGTGGGAATAGTCAGGGTAGCGTTGAGGTTCGTCACATCTGTTGGGCGACCAGACGTGTTCGTCGTGATCCTAATGGTTTCCATATAGCCTTGCTTAATGAGACGATCCCCAGCAATTGCGATCACGGGAGGACTCGTTAGCGGCTTAGGACTTGTTTGTGGCTTTTGACCAGTCAAAGTCTTTGGCTGTATCCTACTCGCTAGTCCGGCGGTGACTGAACCGATCACGGCGAGGAGCGGGACATAAATCAACGAGGACAAGAAAGCGTATTCTAGGTTTGGATCCTGTGACACAAAATAGGCCAGGACAGTTAATGAGTTCAATGAGAAGAACAAGGAGGGCATCATTACTAGTGCTGATTTCTTTGCCCTCAAGAATTTCTCAAGGATATGCAGTATGCTCATTTGGGCGGAATTCCCAGCAAGCGCCAACGGAATGAAGACCAACGACCGCAGCAAGACCACATCGAGGGCCGGAGTTACGCTAAACGAAGAGCCGCTGGTCGACGCAAGCCCAAGTCCAATGCTGGCAGCTAAGGATGCAACGATGTTCTCCTTCGGAATTCTGAAACGGGTCTTAGTAGAGAACAGCAGTGCAGAGATAACAACCCCAAGTGCCGGTGGTAGCGAGACTAGTATTAGCGACGGGTACGCTGACAGTGATAGCGAGGATCCGATTGACGAAGCTTGGACCGCATAAATTAGCCCGAGGATAGAGGTCAAGAATCCAAGGGCAGTTTTGAGGGGACCAGATCGGGTGTCAAGGGATGTGAGGATACCTAGGACCACAACACTAAGGACGAACGCGTATGGGTCGCCACGAATTCCCGATGCGAGCAAGAAGCCAACCGGAAGTGCTGCCAATGCTGGTGCGAAGTAGTCTGGCCGCAGAGAGAGCTTGTACTGAGACGGTTGCAAGACAGACGAGAACTGTCGTTTTGTTACCATCACAATCCATCCTGGTCGATCAGCACGGTATTGGACACCTGGAAAGGCCTCTTCTTAGTGCCGGCAGGTTGCGTGTGAACGAGTAACCGTCCAGTCCAGTCTACTCTCTCATGGCGAGACCGGGACACTGGGTCAAAGAGGAAATGTCCCTGCTAGGCACAAGCTTTGGTACTGTGAAGCATTAAGGTATCAGAACCAGAATATCGGACGTTCAACCCATGCCCTCATTTAGCCCAGGCGTTTCCTCAAGCTCGAAGTCTTCACCATTAACCTGGAAGTGCCCCTTCTGCGGAGCCATGAACGAAGATGAGAACATGATCTGTGACGGATGCGGAGACGAGAGACCCGCCGCACCTTCGATTGCAAGAACGAAGCCTAGCATTGGCCTCGATGTTGCAGATGAAGAGGAGCTTCAATCCGACTCAGATTCCTCTCCAGATGATAAGCTGGAGGCGGATGATACGGATGAGAAAGAAGACTTGGTAGAGTCGCCAGAACCTCCGACCAAATTGGATAATGAGAATGAGGATTATGAGTCCCCGACAGCAGTTACAACGCCTCTGCCAACACCATCGATCACTGTCGAAGAGGATGAAGAGACCCCTCCGATCAGACTAGATAACCAGTATGAGGATTTCGAGCCCCCGAAAGTAATTACAGCGCCACTGCCCAGATCATCAACTAGAGTCGAAGATGAAGAGACGCCGAATCTGTCGTTTACAAGCCAACGCCTATACATGGTCTTCGTCAATACTCCTGCCCAGTCCCTGATCAAATCAAGGGTTGCAATCGAGTTCGACGTTTTCCCAGTGATCTCGATAGGGAGAAATCCTGAGAACGTAGTCGTGGTACCCGATCAAGAAGTCTCCCGCAAACATGCCCAGTTAAGCTTGGAAGGCGGCAAGGTGATCCTGAAGGACTTACAGAGCGCAAACGGCACATTCGTATACGACGGTAAACAGTTCCAACGAGTCAACGGTAGTGTCGAGATCAAACCGAACACAATATTGAAGTTCGGATCCGGCACTATTGTGAGGCTCATCAACGAATGATGGAAACAGTCTCGATACCCGAGCTGATTAGCAAAGCGAAAGAGAAGTTGACGGGTCCGTTGCTCCAGTCAAGAGACGTTGACAGAGCCATATTCGTAGGAGACACTCACACTGCAATAGACGTGACCCAAACCGTATTCGATAGATATTACGAAGAAGCAGATCTAATCGTTTTCCTGGGAGACTACGTAGACAGAGGCAAAACCGGAGTAGAGAATCTCGGATTAATAGCCACAAGATTCCTGGAAGATCCTCACCGTGTTGTAATGCTGAGGGGGAATCATGAAAGCCCGCTTACCAATCCCCACTATGGATTCCTGGACGAGGTGAACGAGAAGCTAGGAAGCTCGGGTTACGAAGGATTCAAACAATTCTTCGAGTCTATGCCCTACGCGATAGTCGTGAACGATCATCTTTGTCTCCACGGAGGACTCGCTATGGGTCTCGACCATGTGTCGCAAATAGCCGAACTACCCAGGCCTGATCAAAACCCGGACGATCCAGTAGCGTTCCAATTACTTTGGAATGATCCAAGAGAGATGATAGAAGGATTCGTGCCCAGCGTGAGAGGAGATGGCGCATACTATTTCGGTGAAGACGTCACCATAAAATTCCTTGAAGAAAACTCGCTAAAGGGAATTATCAGGGGACATGAGGTCGTTGACGGTTTTAGGGAGGACATGGATGGAAGGGTAATAACAGTATTCTCGAGTAGATATCACGGATCCTCCGCCGGAATACTCGTTATGGATAATGACATGATGGAGCAAGTTAGAATATGACAATCTCAATCAGGACAGAACTCAGCCACAATTACTCGTTCGACAGTAGCATAGACTGCATCTTCAAGTTAACTTTAGTCGCGGAGAGCCGTGCTGAAGCCAAAGGATTCCACCACATTATCGTGATCGACACCAGCACTTCGATGGCGGGGCAAAAGATCGAGCTTGCAAAGCGAGGAGCGGAAGAGTATGCGAAACGAATCCCATCAGGCAACCGTGTATCAATCGTCACTTTCTCAGATACGGTGCACACCTACCCCGAAACCGATCTAAGCAAGGTATTGCCAACCATCAAAGCAGCTGGCCTAACAGCCCTCTACTCCGCGCTCCAGTCTACCTTCGAAATTGCAAAGAAGACGAGCGGACCCGGCTGGATTCTTCTCTTAACAGATGGAGAACCAACGGACGTGATGAAGCCTGAACTTTACTCCCAACTCAAAGTGCCTTCTGGATACAAGATGGTCGAGTTCGGTATTGGGGAAGATTACAAAGAGTCCATTTTGAAAGCCTTGGCAGATGCATCAGGTGGTACACTCTACCATATTACTGACGCACAGAAACTACCGAACCTAATGCAGGATAGCGCGGTCGAACAGGTCGCCGGCAGGAACATTAAGGTAGAATTTGGCAATCAAGATGTAAGAGTTCTAAACTACAAGGGCCCACCCGTGGAGATCAATGCCCTAGAGACTATTGCAAGAATTTGGGGTCAAGTAAGGCTGCCCGCAGGATTCAAGGGAGACATAATGAACATCCAGGTTTCATACGGCGACGCTATCGACGGTTCACGAAAAACACTGAAAGCCCCGGTGAGCATCAGAGTCGCCAAGAACAACGAGGAGTATCAACAGGGGATTCGTAGCAACCTCATATCCGAATTCTCATACTATCGAGGCCTCGAGGACTATTACAATCAATTATCCGCGGGGCACATGAAAGAGGCCACCCAAACAATGCAGAAACTTACTACGAACGCCGAGCAGACACGACGTGCGGACCTCATTGAATCTACACGGCAGTTGTCTGACAAACATGAGGAGACCCTCAAACTGGGCGGGAAACCTGAGAACACTAAGAAGCTTCTCAAAGAAGCTGCCAGTGAGACAACAAAGCGAGCAAGAGACAAGTAGAACAGGTTTTCCAACGGCAATTTCGCATTCCACCCTACTACTGCGTTTTATCTCGGCCATCCATCAGTACTGTGCTGCACTGCCAGGGCAAGCCCACAAATGTGTCTAATGTCCTCTGGAATACCCTCTCTAGTAAGATCAGACTTGGAGAACCAGTGGAACTCCTCCACTTCACTCAAGTTCAAAGTGACAGACTGTTTTCCAGTTCTTAGTCTCATAAGGTAGTAAAAACAGCAGTGATCGTGATCCCCGACATTATGAGTGTCAGCAAAGAAGGGAGTTACAAGTTGATTGCGGATGTACTTTATCGGAGCATGGTGGCGACCCGTGAAAGCGACGTGAAGCCCTGTTTCTTCCAGAACCTCCCTGAGGACCGCATCATTCGGGCTTTCGTTTTGTTCGAGGTGACCGCCTGGAGGGAGCCATTCCTTATGCTTTTTGTGCCAAACTAGGAGTACCTTGCCGTTTCTTACGACACAACCAGCGACCACAAGTTCTAGTCGCGCATTGTTTCTGACTGCAAGCGAGACTCTTCCAGCAGAATTCAAACGAGTCATTTCACTTTCCTCCGGTATTCTTGGTGGGCCCGGCCGGATTCGAACCGGCGACCGTCAGGTCTCTCGCGGCTTTGGCTATGAGCCTGCCGCTCTCTCAAGCTTCTCTGTTCTTTTGAACAAAGAAGTGACCTAGCTGAGCTACGGGCCCCCACTAGGAAGAAGCCGGCAAAGGTTTCGAGTTTTAACCTTTGACGCATCGCGACAATGCCTAGGTGCGGCAAGACCTCTAGCCTACGGTTCTAAAGCGTACTTTTAT
>VBBA01000429.1 GCA_005888675.1 Candidatus Bathyarchaeota archaeon
CAAGGTTGATCTCTAGAGCGAGATAGACTCCACCAGCGAGGCTGAAGACTAGACCCGTCCAGCCAAGAATTTTCAATTGTCTGTCAGGAATCTTCGTGTTCAAGGGATGTCCCTTGAGCTCGTCGAAACAGTACGAGGCGAGGCAAAGACTGCTGAAAACGATCAGATACGTCCACAAGAGTCGGTCCACATGAACGATAGGCGCCAGCAAGGCCCCAAGGGTTGCGAAAGATATCATGCACAATGGAAGTGGAAAGTGCATGAGGCGAACATAGTGTCGCGCTAGATCATTCTGCAAGTCTAGTCTACCGTGTCTCGTTGGATTGGATCAACTGGTTTTGAGGTTTCGCCAGATGATTCGTCCAATGATTCCAGCCTAACCCAAGAGAATATTGCAAGAAGAATGAATATGATTGCCCCAGACACTATCAATCTCACAGGAGACACTCCATAGATCAATCCTCCAAGATAGGAGCCTATGATCAATCCCACGCTCTCCATCGTCAGAAAGAAGCCGAATGTGCCAGCTCGAGAAGCACCGGGTCGCCTCTTGGAGAGTAAAGAGTATGCGACGTATGTTGGTGCACGGGCTGCACCGAAGAGGAATATCATTGGGACGGCGAACAGAACTGATCCTCCTGCTACAACTCCCAAAAGTCCGATGGCGGCTAGCAATACTCCCGTAGCCATCGCATTTCGTCGACCACGGGCTTCCGCTCTCCTACCGATCACCACGGCGAAGATTGCTGCTCCTGCGGATTGTACTGCGCCCATCAACTGGATGATAGCTGGTTTGAGCAGGAAAGTGTCCTGATAATAGAGTGGAAGGAATGAGGAGACGAGACTGAACGCGAAGGCGGAAGTGGTGATGAATCCAAGTAAGAATACTTCTCCTCGTGATCTGGGTCTTTCCAGTCGGATCCTGAAATCTTCGTTCTTCCCGGGATATTTCCTGATGGGGAGCAATACAATTGTAGAGATGGAGAAGAGGCCGAAAGAGAGGAGAAAGATTCCGTTTAGACCGGTCCATTGAAGCATTAGACTTCCCAAAAGTGGTGATAGGACCATCCCAAGCGGTGCAGCAGATGCAGTAGCCCCAAAGGCTGACGACACTCTCTCCGGTTCAGAGTTGGCCACAATGAATGCGTTGAAGGCCGGGATTCCAAAGGATGTTAGTTGGAGCAGAACAAGTCCGATCGTGGCCTCCTGCCACGAGGTCGCAATAAGATAGATGATCGGAGTTGGGATCGAGAAGGCCCAGCTTGCGATCAATACCTTCCGCAGGTCGTACCTGTTCGAGAGTATTGCGCCAGGTATCATTGAAGCGGCGAAGGCCACGTAACCCACGGAAAAGGCCAGACCAATATTGTCAGGGCTAGCGCCAAGTTGTCTTAGGTAGACTGGCCAAACATAGTTGTAGAGTCCAAGACCAAACGTCCAGAGAAAGAGTGCGAGGAAGAGAAATCTTAGGTCTCGTTGGAGACGAGCGACAGAGGACAGGATGTTCAGTCTACCTAGTGATTGCAAACGCTGATCTCCCCCTCTAGGTGTTTGGATAAACTAGCGTATGTCAGAAAGGAACTCTGTCTATCTCTTTGACGGGACCGACTCTAGCCGATCTAAACGTTCCTTCAACAGCCTATTCTCGTCCCGCAATTTGTCAATGTCCTCGCGCATCTGTCTGAATTCATCCGTAGCCTCTCTTCCCATCTGAATCTTCCTAATCGACTCGCGGGCTCTACGTTTCACACGACCATCCAATTCCTTCGAGACAAGCTGTTCAAGAGCAGGAAGAGCCTTCGAATCCAACAGATTCCCAAGTCCGACCGCTGCCTCCAATCGAACCTTGAACCATTGATCATCCAACAAACTAGTAAGGATGTCACCCACCTCCGATCTGCCATCTCCGAGTTTCGCAAGCGCTCTTACTGCCGCCTCTCGCGCGAGATTGGGCTTTCCATATCGTGTCCAGTCCGTGACGATTGGTATCGCGTTTGGATTCTTCAATTCGGCGTATCCATCGAATACTCCAGATCTGATGACTTCATTGAACGAGTCCTTTCTCAAAGCGGCTTTCAAGACTTCGAAAGCC
>VBBA01000430.1 GCA_005888675.1 Candidatus Bathyarchaeota archaeon
ACAACAGCTCTTCTCGCCTTGGGATGCTTTGTCTTCAGACCCGCAATCAAAGCACGCAGAGCCACATTCGTCCTGATAGTTCCAAGTGACTTCGCTGCTTCTGCTTGTACACCCCAGAACGGATCCTTGAGGATCGCGTCTTTCAGAGAACTGACAACGTCCTCGGTAGGATATTTCGACAATCTCTGAGCTGCCCGGGCACGGCCAACCATGTTCTTGTCCCCCTGCAACTGGAACAATAGCATAGTCTTCGGCTTGTCAAAATCCAGATCCTTTGGAATCCAATTCCCAGGATCGAACTCTACATCACGGGGCTTTTCAGGAAGCGAGAAGAAGAAGACCTGGTCTCGTTGAGTAATCGTGACTCTCTTCGTAACTACTCCCTTCGCCATCGTGAAGGAAATGTCAACAGGTGTTTGGAAGACCGAAGGTGTCTCTAGCTCTGCTGATTGGGTCTGTGACACGGTCAGCTTGGCTATCATTG
>VBBA01000431.1 GCA_005888675.1 Candidatus Bathyarchaeota archaeon
TCCGAGATCGTGTTCCTTGAACAGTACTTCCGAATAGGTTGCAAACCCCTCATTGAGCCATGCATGCGACCAATCACGACACGTGATCAGATCGCCCCACCATTGATGCGCCAGCTCATGAGCCACTAGATCGTCACTGGTGAAGTCTAGATGTGCTCGCTTGTCGTGAAGCGTAGTATCAGTCAAAGTTGTGGCAGTGATGTTCTCCATGCCGCCAAAGATGAAATCTGAAACAACGACCTGCGCATATTTTGGATATGGGTATTTGACGCCGAAGTATTC
>VBBA01000432.1 GCA_005888675.1 Candidatus Bathyarchaeota archaeon
CTTGTCGCCTAGTCAACACGACGAGTCCCGTCGCTTAGAGCTACGGATGCTACGTAATGAGAATGGTGGCCGTTTTGTTGCTAGGGACCAGGCCTGAGTAGGCAGTTGGACCAAGAGCCATCGGTCGTGTTGTAGGACTGTTCAGTCGCATCCGCGTTCGCCGGTATCGTAACTAATCCGCGTGGAACCGTGTCACTACTAGTTGTTATGTGGAATGATGAGCTGCTCGGCCATGCAAGAATTCTGAAAATAGCGGTAAACATTGTTGTCGGGTTCGTGCTTGAATAAGTGGGTCCATTGTTTAACGCAAACCCGATGAGAGCACTGTCAGTCCCAGTTGCAGAGGAACGGTTGATCTTATTGACGCTGATAACGCCTGTCCAAGGGGAGCCATATGTGAAACTGGTCAAGTTGAGGTCGCCATGAGTCCACGTAAGATTGACCTGCCAAGCACTGACATTTGACAAAGTTGAGGCTGAGACAGTTACCTGAAAACTGCCACTGTGAAGCCACATGGAATAGTCAGGAATACTAAAGCTCGTTGTAGTGGCATGACTGACATTATTCAGGAACACAGCTATTACAATAAAGGTCAGGATTCCTCCGACGACGAACACGAACGTTTGCGGCGAGACCTTGTCATTGTCGTTCATTAAGTCGGAGCTTTACTTCTTCGATAGACGACATACCAGCGGATCGTCTTTTCCCGGGAAGAGATCTCGGCATTCTAAGAATGAGTGTTATCGAGTTGCCGACGTTGAAGGACAAGGGGGTTGTCGATTGTGCGAGATGGCACAATTGTCATCGTAATTTTCCTATGCGCATCCCCACTTTGGCCAGCCTCAATGCTACATTGAACTTGAGCCTGGACTGAGGTACTGTAGGCTGTCGTCAACTCGTTCAATATGTTGGCTCCAATATTGACGCCAGACATTCCAGTACGAGATGTTACGGAGATGTTGAAATTGGATCTCAGGGTGATGTTCTCAAGAAGACCCTCAATTTCACAGCCTGGGATATTCCCTTGGTTGTCCGTTTTGAGAAAAACAGGCCCTCCAAGACTGAAGAAATTACCGCCAACAAAAAACCCTCCAGTCGGCGTTTCTTCAGCGTGATTGAAAGCATCGTTAACTCCATTTCCATAAGTTCTTTGCCAGACCAGGTTTCCCGATTTGTCCAACTTTAGAAGCCAGGCACCGCTAATCCCGTTGAAAGTGCCGTTCACACCTGGGCCAAGTGCGTAAAACTTGGCCGATCTTCCGCTGGCTATGAAACCTCCGTCTCTATGTCTCCGACTCCGTTGCTGCTGTAGAGCTTTTGCCATTGAATGTTCCCCTCGGAATCGAGTTTGAGGAAGAGGGTAGATACAGGGCGGGGAGAAATGTCAGTGCTTGTCACGTCAGCATCCAGGATGTAGCCCCCATCGGAGGTCTGCTCCACCATTCCCGCGTGATTGTCGTTTGTTACAGCATAGGCTTTCTGCCAGACAATCCTACCCACTCTGTCCGTTTTGAACAACCAGGCGGTCATTGTGTTGTTCACCGGAGTGTTTCCAGCAACAACAAATCCGTGATCCCTCGTTTCTTGTACAGAGTAAGCGTTGCTGAACCCAGACCCACCATATGCCTGCTGCCATTCCACGTTTCCTGAAGAATCAAATTTTACCAGCCAACCGTCGCTCCAATCGTACGGTCCACGGAAACCAAGTACGGTTCCAGCCGCGATATAGCCCCGATCACTTGTTTGGCGTACAGACACTAGTCCCTGACCAATTGAACTGCCGATTGTTCGGCTCCATTGAACATCTCCAGATTGGTCGAGTTTGAGAACCCATCCGTCTTCTGTGCCGTTCAAGATGGTGTCTCCAGCCACAACGTACCCGCCATCCTCGGTCTGCTCGATGGACCTTGCCTTTAAGCTTGGACGATAATCTTTGCTCCATTCCAATGTACCATGAGAATCAATCTTCCCAACCCATCCATGTCCATCATAACCGCTAGCTACGATTCCGTTATCCCTAGTTAGCATCGATTGAACTTCGCGTACATCGGATAGCATAATTGAGAAAGTTACCCCCGATCCTGCTCTTGGATGCTGAACCTGTTGGCCTCCACCACTTATTGGAAAAATCATCGGGGCAGCGTCTTGTTGAGACTGAATAGGAAGGATGAAGATCAAAGGGAGGGACGCAGCAAGAAACACTAGCGTAAGCGCGACCATCTTACGGGGAAACGCAGGTTTGATTTCATAACTCAACCTCACCCCTCGACCTCCTTGTCTCTCTCGGGCCTCATTTGTTTGGATAAGCCTTGACCATTGTCTTCAAGCTGTGGCGATAAAATGGTATTCAGAGATATCCCTAATACATTTGCGTTGGAAGGCACGTGGCCGATTCTGCTGGTCAGCGAGTCAGGATCATGCGGTCCAGATCGACTTGATTGGACACGGGCTCTTAGACGACCGGCCCACGTAGTCGGAAGGGAGGAGAGGACACAAGCTATCAATCTTTCCAGCGGGCAGTCTGCCTTGCAAAATCTTCGTAGCACTCAGACAATGTCCCCAATTGTTCAGGAATCGAGAGTGAATTTGAGGGCGGATGACTGACAACCCTACTATGGCATGTATCGAAGTACGACTGGTCAGGATGAAGTGATCCGAACTAGTTGCATTTTTGATATCACTGGAGAATCTCCACCTGATTCCTTATGCTTTGAAAATCGGGTAACATGAGACCTATACTACTGGGTCCGCGACATGCGATGCTATGAATCT
>VBBA01000020.1 GCA_005888675.1 Candidatus Bathyarchaeota archaeon
TCCTTTCAGTAGTTGTTTGACGTCCGGCTCTTTCTTCTCCTTCGCTAAACGTGTCGAGAAAACCGCTACTTTCGGCAGATATTTTTCGAACACGTCCAATCTCTTCTTTTCCCGTTCGAGGTGCTCCCGACGGCTGAGATAGATCTTGAGTGATCTTCCACTCTCCCTCAACGCGTTGAGTATTTCGTGCTCCACCTCAGGTCGGTCCGCAATGAACTCCTTTCCTACCGTCTTGTAGGGTATCTTAGTGCTGCAAACATGCACGAAAACTGCGAGCGGAGTCTCACCAGGTATGACCCTGTAATTACGCCAGTCTATCAGCTCGTTTACGACGTTCCATGAAACGTCACTCGCCTCGTCAAATAGCAAGGGAATCTTGTTCGCGAACCTAAAAAGTAGGATCCTGCCCTCGGCTTGTATGGCTTTCGTGCTTGCTAGGCCTATCTCGACGATGAATGGAAACCCGGCGTACGTGTCAGGTTTCCTCTGTAGAGTTGTGACGAAGGCTGTTCCGTCATCTATCTGTTCTTGACTGACTCCTAGTTCCTTCTTTATCCCGGTCGCTAGCAGCTCCTCTCCTAAAGGGGAGAGGCATGTGGGGTCCGGGGCGAGAAAGTCCTCGTATGATTTCATCGCTTTGACAAGTTTGAGAACATCGTCGGGTCCCATATTCCGAGGCGTCTTCTTCTGACCTAGTCCTGCGTAATGGAGGAATTTTCTTGCGGTCGTCTCTCCGATTCTTTGGAAGTGGCTTCGGAGGAATTCCTGGAGGCTTTTTGCCTCGGTTATTTTCAATAGTCTTTGGACGGTTTCTACATCGACTCCATGTGGATGTGGAGAGGTCTCGGTCGGCGCTTTCGGAACCTTGGTTGTTCCACGGACGAACTTGTAGAGTCGTCCTCTGGGATCTACGAATGTGATGTTGGCGTACGGAACGATGATCGCGGTCTGCTTCATGTATTCGAGTATCTTGGCCATGGCGCGGCTGTAGTCCGCCTCGGTCCGGAATTCCACGATCGTTCCGCGCCAGTGTGCCGGGTTCGAGCGCTGTTTGTGCTTGATGATCACGGGCTTGTTCTGTTGGATGTCGATCCGGATTTGATATTCGACTATTCTCTTCCTTGGGTTGTTGCTTGATGCGATCGTTGCCTCGCTATGGGTTGTTATCTGTCCGTAGAGTAGGGCCATTTTGCCTCCGAGTCCGAAGGTGCCCCTGGTCTGGCGCAGCTTGTACTTAGATCCGTAGAGGACCTGTCCGAAGGCTGACGGGATAATATCGCCAGGAACCCCTATCCCATTGTCCTCTACTCTTACCACGTAGGTGCCGGGACCATCCACTGGACCGGACTCCAGGGAGACCCTGACGTAGATATCGGGGGGTATTCCGCCCGTTTCGCATGCGTCGAGAGAGTTTTCTACCAGTTCGCGGATGGTCGAGTATAATGCTCTAGAGGGGCTTGTGAAGCCCGCGATGTCACGGTTGCGATAGAAGAAGTCGGCTGCACTAATCTCCTGGAACGCTTCTTGGACGAGTGTCATGGTTTCTTGGCTTGTACCTGTTGGCCTTCCCAGAGGCCCAGTGCCTTCTCCTTCTTCGCCTCGCTCTTCTTCCTTCGGAGGAATTTATAAACGGTCCCGTGCTGCCTGCCTTTGAGAAGCTTCTCGATGGCATCCTTGGCCGTGGAAACTGACTCATAGCTTCCAATAATCGAAACCGTGTGCCCGCTTACTGAGACCAGGGTTCCTGTCATCTCCTCGATTATCCTCCGGGTTTTCCCCTCTCTACCGATAATCCGACCATCAACACGTCTAATCTCTGCCTCGTTCTTTCCGAAAATGTCATGAAGATCAAGAACATCCAATGTATTGTCCTCATTTACGAGGCTGAGAGCTCTCTCCGGCGAGAAGCCCCGACCGATTGCGACAACAATGTCCTTCGCCCGCAATGCATTGGATGGATCCTGGGTATCTTTCCTTAGTCTGATGTCCACCAACCCGGTTTCGCTATCGATGGTGAGATCTACGCCCATGGAGTCCTCGACTCGGGATTTTACCGTTCCCTTCGGTCCCACCAAAACGCCGATGCGATCCTTTGGAATTGAAGCGTTTACCCTTACTTCTGAGATCAAGCCTTGGCCACCCTTTTGACGAATTCTTGAGGAGAGACGGTTTTTACCTTGAACTGGCTGAAGTAATGATTCAAGTTTTCGATGTCTCGCTCGAGGAAGGCTTGCGCTTGCGGATGCTCCGTGGTGACCGCTTGACCGAAGTCGATCAGTACAGGATAACCATTCGGCACCATTATGTTGTATTCACTGAGATCCCCATGCACCAGTTTGGCCTTCCTATAGAGCTGCTTGACGATGCCAAGAATAGCTTTGTACCATCCAGTGGGGGACGAGAGGGGCACGTCTCTGAGCAATGGTGCTGGCTTGCCGTCTTTCCCGATGAAGCTCAGGACGAGGACATTCTTTTCCACGGCTATTGGGGTTGGAACGTTGATTCCTGCTTCTTGGGCAAGTTGGAGGTTCTTGTATTCCTTGAGCGTCCACATGTCGACAATATCCGCGGTCGAATGCGGTATCTCCCTGAATCTCTGGTCGCCAACAAGATATTTGAGCCGGCCCTGTCGGAAGATGGCCGAGGTTGTGAGGAAGATCTTGATGGCCACCTCACCACCTTCGCCGTCGGTTCCTCGGTACACTCTGCTTTCTTTTCCGGACTTGATGACACCGTGAATCTCTTTCAGTTTTCCCGTGTTCAGTAGTCTTAGGACGGTCATTATCGTCCGTCGATCAAAGACCTCTTCGAGAGTGTCTAGGTTTTCGCTCCGCTTATTCTTCATTCTAGACTCTCTGTCGTATCGCACCTCTTGCTTGAGGAGCCGCTGGTCAACCTTCTCCCTTGTCAGATGCTTACGCCAGCCCACTATAACCGAAAAACTTCATCTAGCATATCCCTGATCTGCGGTGCATATCTGAAGTTTGGGGAAAGTATGGACCAGTTTCCCATCCTTCTCTTCAACATTCATCCGGCTATTCCAATCATGAACGAAAATCAGCCCGGGGCCGTCTTATCTATATAGTCTGTTTCGCGGGCTGGCTTTTTTCATCGTCGACCGGGTTGACACTCGATTCCATAATATGGCCTAGCACCGACCTCGGCAGGGTTAGTGTTGGCTTCTCGGGCAGAATCCCGTCAGGTCTAACCACGAGAATCCCAATTAATAACGCTGCAAACATGATGTACTCTAACCAATTAACGTCGACAGGTATGAATGGTTGAAAATTGAACTTCACCTGGTCGACGGCCTTGAGTAAGAGGGTGAATGAAAATGCGCCAAGTGCAACACCAGCATTGTTTGCGGCTCCGCCAAGGATTAGAATAACCCAAATCCAGAAGGTCCAAGTCACTCTCGTCCAAGTCTCAGCTCCGACAGATCCCAAGTAGAATGTCAACAGGGCGCCTGCCATTCCGCTAATCGCGGAAGCCACAACTATCACTTTCCTCCTGATAGCGACGTCGTTCTTTCCAAGCGACCTAGAAGCTAGCTCACTATCCCTAATCGCTCTAAGAGTTCTTCCCAATGGTGATCTGACCACTTTCTCGCAATATACGAACACGAGCAATGCAAAGGCGCCCAAGACTAGCAAAACGACAACATCCCTGACACCTATTTCGTCTCCGAAGAACCATCCGAATACGTTGGGAACTTCAATGCCTTGAGTACCGCCTATGATTGGCTCATATCCAGACAGTATGATCTGGAAAAACTGGGCAGCCGCAAGTAGCAACATTCCGAGATAGTCCTCTCGCAACCTTATCGCAGGAAATGAGGCAGCAAAACCCAAGACCGCTCCTACTACCGCTGCCACAAGCATCCCAAACAGTAGAATCCCAATCGATAGCCCAGGGTTGTGAGTCAGCGCAGCATCGATTTGAGGGATCACTTGGTAGATGTACCCAGTATAGTTACCATGCGTATTTATCATGAGGACAAACGCAGCCAGCTGACCTGAAGCTGAACCAGCAGCGGCCGCACCCGCGGCGACAAACATCACTTTCCCAAAGTTTGGAATCCCTGCGTATCCAGCCTCAAGATTGAGCGTAAGGCTGACGACGAGGAAGAGCGAGTAAAGCGTGAGAAGATCGATTGAAAACCTGACTACGTCGATTCCGAAGAGTTGGATAATAGGAACCATCGCCACTCAGGACTCACCCCTTGTTAGCTTCGCCATTGAGTGGTATAACCGTCTAAGTTGAGACGCGAAAGAAGGATATGCCTTGACAAACATCCTGTGCCAATCGATGGAAGTGATACCTTTGGGCAATACTAGCAGAGTCACAACCATGATGATCAGTGGGATTCCTTTTTGATAAATTCCAACCCAAGACCCAAGTTGATCTAGCGCAACCTTGGTGACAAGAACCTCGCTGGCACCAATTATCAGTCCTCCTAGTACAGAGCCATAGATGCTGGCGAGTCCTCCCAGTACACTTGCAGCGAAGATTTCCACTATTAGATTCGAGCCGCCTGTAATCCCTCCTGGGAGCCAGAGGACATAGTACGAACCTGACATTGCCGCGAAGCCTCCCGCCAATAACCACGCAAAAACGTATACCCTCTCCACATTTATGCCCACCACTCGGGCGAGGCTGGGGTTCTCAACTGACGCTCGCATAGCAACGCCGAGTTTGCTCTGTGTTAGTAGAAGGAAAACGGCAAGCGTTACGATACCGAGCGAAATTGGAGCCACATATACTATTCCTGCCGTGCCAAACAGCGTGAAAGAGTCAGGAATCGGGTAGAATTGCTTGCTGTCAATAAACGCGTAACGTGACGTTAGGTAGTCGGAGTATATCCCAAATATCCCGACGAATGCAATATCAACGGCGAGTGTCGCGATCATTAGAGCGACCAACGACGAGCCCCTTTTAGATAGAATCCGAAGAACTCCTAGATACATGGAGACCGATGCGACGGCACCCAGCGCGAAGGCTATAGGTGCTGACGCGTAAGGACTTATCTTTTGAATGCGATAGAGTGCGAAGGCAGTGTACATTCCAATCGTGACGAAAGAACCGTATGCGAAGTTCGGAACCTTCGTAGTGAGATACGTTAGAGTAAGGCCGAGTGCCATCAGACCAAAAAGGGACGCATAAACAATGGTATCTGTGACAAAGGCTTCGACCAAGTATTCACCTAGATTGTCATGAGTCCCAAACTCTAATATAGCTTATATGCCGTCAGCGTGAAAACCAATCTGCAAAATTGCAACCCTCAACACCTTCAACAAAGTCCGCTGGAAGAACCATTTCTCTCGTTGTAGGCATAATAATGCTGATCGTTGGGGCGGGAGTAGGTGCTGGCATCACTTATGCAGGCCTGCGACTCAACCCAACCGGTTCAGGAGCAGTCTGTTCCTCCAATCAAACATTGACAATTGGGGAACTCCTCGATTTGTCATCGGACCTTGCCAGCCAAGGCACACGTGCAAAGGATTCTTCCATACTAGCCATTGAAGACATCAATGCGTTCCTTTCCGCAGCAGGATGCAATCTAAGATTCGCCAATTCAGTCACTGACTATGCCCTTGACGATTCTAAAGCTCTCACTGCAATAACATCGTTTGCAGCCTCCGGAATCCAGGTTGTCGTAGGTCCTTTGAATAGCGGCTCCGCCGCGGCCATATTGCAGTATGCAAACTCGAACCACATCGTCCTGATCAGCCCATCATCGACCTCAGTCGCTTTGTCCATCGCCGACGATTATTTGTTTCGAACGGCCCCTAACGATCGATGGCAAGGGCAGGCTGACGCAAGGATGATGAGAGATAGACAAGCAAATGCGGTGATCATAGTACAGAGACACGATGCCTATGGCGACGCCTTGGCAAATGCCACGGGTGCTTATTTCAAAGTTGACGGCGGAACCGTCATTGACACAATCCCATACGCCAAGACACTTACCACGTTCAGTACCGTGCTTGACCAAGTTCAATCGGACTACAATACCTACCACACCGCCAATCCAACTGCGAAAATAGCTCTTGACTTCATATCTTTCGAAGAATTCGGGGCAATGATACTACAGGCCAAGAACAATTATCCGTCCTTTCCATGGTCAACTCCATGGTTCGGAGTCGATGGCGAGGCACAGGACGCAGTAATAACAAATTCGACCTACGGTGGCCCAGTTGCTCAAGTAATTCTCCCGTCTACCTTGTACGGATTTCTGAACAACACCAAGACGCAAGCGCTCTTTACCAAGTTCGCAAGTAGATTTCCGGGCAACATTTGCGACGCATACTGTTTAGGAACTTATGACGATCTGTGGATCGCCGCACTCGCTACACTCCAAGCCGGAAGCTACAGCGGCACGGCGATAAAGTCAGTCATGCTAACAGTAGCCAACAACTTCTACGGTGTGACCGGACCCAATCAGCTGGAAGCCAGCGGAGACCGAGTAGCTACAATCTACCAAATCTGGAAAGTTGTCACCTCAGGGACCAGCCAAACATGGGTCTACGCAGGAGTCTGGGACGCTGCTTCCGATGCAGTGAACTGGTCCAATGCTCCTCCGTCACTGTAGAACGAAAACCAAAATACCTTCTTTTCTCTCTTTTTTTATGTGCCTTATATGCAAACCAATATTCTCTCCGTCCAAGGAATCACAAAATCTTTCGGGGATCTCCATGCGCTGGACGGCATTTCTTTGGATGTGCCACGACAAAAGGTAAGCATCCTTATTGGCCCAAACGGCTCGGGCAAGACCACTTTAATCAATGTAATCAGTGGAATCTACAAACCCGACGCTGGTAAGGTTCGTTTCAATGAGAAAGACGTCACGGGTTCCCCGCCATACCAACTTTACCAAATGGGCATGGCGCGAACGTTCCAGATTCCAGCGCTGTTCTGGAAGTTGACAGTATTAGAGAATCTTCTCGTTGCCGAAAAGTCCAATCCCGGTGAATCCTTTCTGAATTCCTTGCTTAAAGGCCGATGGATAAACAGTGAGACAAGGTCCGTCGAAAAGGCCTCCAGAATGCTAGGACTGCTCGGACTCTCAAGGGTCTGGGATCAGCCATGTTACAATCTAAGCGGCGGACAGATGAAGCTCGTCGAAATCGGAAGAGCTCTGATGTCGAACGCTCAAATCCTCCTTCTGGATGAGCCTGTTTCTGGAGTAAATCCAACCCTGGCTCATGAAATATTCTCTAGAATCTTGAGACTGCGGGACGAGTTCGGA
>VBBA01000433.1 GCA_005888675.1 Candidatus Bathyarchaeota archaeon
GAGACATCATACGCCTCGAAGCGAAGAAGATGGGGCTTGAACCGACAAGGACCAATCTCGGCCGGCTGATGCTTGAGATTCGGAGGAAGGAGGGGATGGGAGCGGTCGCTAGGAGAGTCTTGCCGTTGATCGAGGAGGCAGTTTCTCCAGTGGTCGTCTATGAAGGGGCAAGGAATATGGAAGAAATAGAGGAACTCAGGAAATATCACACTGTCTTCAGCGTAGCGATTCACGCGTCGCCGCAGTCTCGTTATCGGAGACTTCTTCGTCGGAAGAGACGAGACCAACCCAAGAACTGGCAACAGTTTCTGGAGAGGGATGAGAGAGAACTCAATGTTGGCCTCGGACGAGTGATTTCTCTTGCGGATCGTATGATCGAGAACGAGGAAACGAAGGACCAGCTGAGGAGGCAGACTCGACGAGTCTTGAAGAGAATACGAGGATGACTGATTCCGGGTCGGACAACATCCTAGTTGAGGCGGTAGTAGAGGTGCGACCATCCGAAGACATTGAGAAGGTGAAGACAGCCTTGTCAAAAGTGATTACCGGTCCAATAGATATTGTCGAAACGGGTCAGAACAGATTCAACCTTCGCATGCGTAGCAATCAACGGTCATCTCTTGACAAGTTGAAAATGATAATTCAACGCGACCGGATCAGGACTGCAGCGCGGGCTGTCCTGAATAGGCACATAGAGGGCGAGACGTTGGAGGTGTACCTGAACAAACAGGTAGCTTACGCAGGCCACGTCTCCTTTTCGCAGCCCGAAGGGGAGTCCCCTCTCGGCCCCATCCGCTTGGTAATTAGGTCGAGCAATCTAAACAATGTAGTGAATTGGCTCACGAGTGGCAGCTGACAGAGTCCAATGAAAATACGGTAGGGCGTTTCTACGCTATTCGCTTTGGGGAAAGCTTCGGGAACCTTGTTAGGATAATCCAGCCGTCAAGGGTGCATACTCACGATAATGATGGTCGACAAGACCAGCATTTGGCAGTCGGTGCCGGAAATGTCGATTGGAAAGAATGCGCCGCTTTGTTGAGGGAGAACAATTTCAACGGAACCGTCGTTGTGGAATCTGTGAGGCTCCTTTCGCAAGTTTGTCCCAGATTCGAAAGCTTCTAGGGCCTATTCAAGAATAGTGTCGTGAGATCCTTGGGCACGATTGTGTCCTTGAATACGCTCCTAGCCTCCTTCAGGAGGATGCTGTCGTCTCTGGATACCGCGCTAATGTGTATCAGGACTAGTTTCTTTGCCCCTGCACGTTTTGCCACGTCGGCTGCTTCCTTGGCGGTTGAGTGAAAGTATTCGTCCGCTTTTTCACGCCTTGACTCTTCAAAGCCTCCATCATGGAGCAGCACATCCGCATTCTTCGCCAGTCGCCTGATACGATCCACCGGCCGTGTATCAATCGCGTAGACAACCTTCAGTCCCGGTCTAGGCGGTCCTGTCACTTCCCCTGGCTTGACCGTCCTACCGTCAACCTTGACAGCCTCGCCGTATTGCAGCTGTCTCCACAATGGTCCCTCTGGGACCCCGAGTTTCTTTGCTTTAGTTGGATAGAATCTTCCCGGTCGCGGTTTCTCCTCCATAGAATATGCTAGGCAAGGAATGTCGTGTTTGGCAAGCGTCGTCTTGACCATGTATTCGGTCCGATCAACTGTGTCACCAGGTTTGAGATCCGTAATCTCGATGGAGAAGCTCGGCGCAACTGGCAACGCCTTTCTTAGCGTTTTATAGAACAACGAGAAGCCGGGCGGTCCGTAGATGTGCATCGGCTTCTCCCGCATCAAAGAGGTCATTGTCATCAGAAGTCCCGGGAGC
>VBBA01000021.1 GCA_005888675.1 Candidatus Bathyarchaeota archaeon
AAGTTCCTTGTCGAGGATGGGGATACCCGGGTTTTCCTTGACTTCGGCATGAGTCTACATGATCGTGGACGCTATTTCTCTGAGCCATTCCTCTCACCTCGGGATCAGCGGGGACTGATTGAGCTAGGAGTCATGCCTAGGGTCGATGGCTTGTACAAGGATGATGAGGGAGAATTGCCGGCGGACGCCGTAGTGCTCAGCCATGCTCACATTGACCATGCAGCATGCATATCACTTCTGAACCGGAAGATTCCAGTATATTGCGGGGAGACGACCCATCTTATCCTTCAGGCACTCTCAGAAATTCGTCCATCGAGCTTCGAGAATGATCTTCGCGGACTAGATTTCAGGACGTTCCGGACTGGGGAGAAGATCCGAATTGGAGGTATCGAGTTAGAGCCGATTCATGTGGATCATAGTCTTCCGGGGGCTTATGGTTTCATCGTCCACACGTCTAACGGGACGATCGTCTACAGTGGGGATTTCAGGGCGCATGGTCCGATGGCGAAAATGACATGGGAATTCGTGAATAAGGCGGCCGCTGAAAAACCGGAGATGTTTCTTTGCGAAGGCACCAATCTTGTGAGAGGAGATCTCCAGACCGAGGAACACGTTCTCGAAAAGGCGAATCATGTAGTTTCGAAAACGAAGGGCCTTGTACTCTCCAGCTTCTCCTTGGCGGATGTTGACAGGCTGAGGACGTTTCACGAGGCAGCTCGGAAGAATAATAGGTCGTTAGCGGTTTCGTTGAAGCAGGCGTATCTTCTCAATGCTTTGGCAAAGGATGCTCATTTGCAGGTTCCTGACGCTTTGCATGATCCTAATGTTGTGGTCTATAGGAAGCTGAAGAAGAACTACTTTGGCTGGGAAAGATCCATTATTGATAAGGCCCAGGTCAAGACGTCGCAGGATATTCGAGGAATGCAGGACCGTGTGATCCTTGTCTGCAGCCCCTACGATATGAATGAGGTGCTGGAGATTCAGCCTGGTCCTAGTGGAGCTTTCATCAACAGTAGCAGCGAGCCCTTCACTGAGGAGATGGAGATTGATGAGGAGAGGTTCGTGAACTGGCTCGATCATTTCGGACTCCCGAGATACCAGATTCACAGCTCTGGACATATGATGCCCACCGAGCTGAGAGAGACTATCGAAATGGTGAAGCCAAAGACATTGGTCCCGATCCATACCGAGCAACCGGAGTTGTATGCATTGTTCGTTAGAGACTTGGCCAAGGTGGAGCAGCCGAAGAAAAACGGGACGATAACTCTACAATAGAGAGAGTTCACTTGGAGTAGAACTGGATCAGATTGGAAATCGACCCCTTAAATTCGGATCCCACATCAAAAATATCGAGCAACTCTCTCGGCCCTAGCACAGATCTTATCGTCGGCTCTAACTCCTTGCAGACCTCGTCAAAACTTCTCTTCGCATCTTTCGCAAGATCGATCCCAACAATTAGATGTGGTGGTTGCCCCGATGATGGAACGAATATTTCTCCAACGAATGCCCCCTTGACGTCTCGAATTGACCCGAAGTGTTGCGCCAGTTTTTTCATGAGGATTGTTGGAGGATTCTTAGGGCGGGAGAGCTGTATCTGAACACCCTTAGGATACGGAGTTGGATGCATACGAGGTGAAGCGTCGAAATCACGCTGGGCTTCCTCCAAATGTTTGAAGATGCTTCCGTCGAGGAGACCCTTCACTCCCTCAGGTTGCAGTGTTTTGACAAGCATATGACCTGGGTTTATTGAGTACTTTTCATTCGGGCCGAGCATTTCGAGCAATACTCGGCAGTTCAGACGTACGTAGCCTGTCTCAGTGTAATACTCTTCAGGGATGACGTCAGTCATGCGCTTCATTGTCGTGTAGATAGGCACGACTGGCTGACCCTCGAATTCAAGCAACCTCATTTTGAGCTTGGTTTTTTCTGGGAGAAAGCCCTCTGCCGCATTTGATCCTGGTGCGGGCTTTCCTAGAGTGACGATGTCTGAATTCAAGAGTTCCCGAAAGAACTCGGCTGCCTGTTTTGGACTGTTGTCCATCGCTATGATGAGTTCTTCGAGGTGGTTCTCTGGAACAAACTGTGGCGGTAGTTTAGGCTTCAAAAACTATTCGCCGGACTCGTTCTCAGCAGATTGATACTCAAGCGACACTGTAGGTTGTGTCCGTTGTAAGAGACAATCGAATGGGGAACCCATTTCTATCAACTCAGGAGTCATCGAGTGGTTGCAATGTATGGTTGGACCCGCCTACACTCTCCGCCACCGTCTGATAGTCCCAGGACCCCTTGACGGATTGCGTTCTGGGATGCAGATGGTCCAATCGTCCCATGGATGCGAGTTTGTTGACGATCCATGCCGAGAATGCGGGAGCACCTGTTGCCCCCGGTGAGTTGTAGTTCGTAATGTGGTAGGAGCTTGGTCCTTCTAGTTCGATTGCCTCCTTGAGGAAGTTGCCTTTCTCATCAATGACTGATGCACGAACTCCGGCTGTACCTGGTTTGGCGAGATATTCCACCTTCATTTCAGGGAGGAACTCTTGGATTCTCTTTGCCCATTCCTTTTTGGATAATGCGGATTTCCATTCTTCCATTGCTAGTTGTAGGAAGTCACGGTTCACGAGGACAGCTAGCTTGTTCATGACTGGTGGTTCTAGGAGTTTCTGGATGAGTTCGATGGGATCTCGGAAGAAGCCGTGGTAAGTGTAGGAACCGGCGACCGGTAGAGCGCTCGGACCGACTTCTCTTCTGCCGTCGGCGCGTATGATCCAATGTGGGTCGAGGAATGGAAGTTCCGGATGCTTGGGAATGGTGTAGATATTGTGATTGGCCAGATGGTACTGATCTTTTCTAATAGTCCAGTATTCACCGCGGAAGTTTAGATCTGTGTATTGCATACCTACTCCGAGCATGTGGGCGACGTTCAGAGAGTTCCCGCCAGCGCAGTTGATGAGAAAGCGAGTCTGGACTTTGTCGTCGTTAGATGTGTGAATATTGATCCCGTCCGTAGTCGGCTTAATCGACTTGACCATTGTCCCTGTTCGGAATACCGCGCCCCGTTGTTCCGCGTCACGACGAAGTGATCTGGTAAAAGTCCTGTAGTCTACGGCTGTGTCGGTTTTGGACCAGACGGCTCCGTAGCAGTGGACGTGCGGCTCGTATTTCTTGACCTCTTCCGCGGTCAACAGTTCGAGTTCGTCTGGCTGCATTCCGTTCTTGAGTCCCCAGCTGTAGTACTTCTTGACCCGGCTGGTCTGGTCGGGTGTTACGGCGACTTCGAATGTTCCGACTGGCTTGAATGGGAGACCCTTTGCTTGGGCGTATTGCTTCCACATTCCATAAGCTGTTTGGGCGGAGCGGGCGAATATCCGGCGGGACTCGGGGTCCAGATAGAATGGGCGGTGGATGACACCCGTGTTACGGCGGGAGGTGTGTTCTGCTACGTCCCGTTCTTTTTCGAGCAGGACTATTCGGGCATCGTACTGGTCGGCCAACCAGAAGGCTGTGGAGGTGCCTAGGATTCCACCTCCGATGATTGCGACGTCCCACTGGTCCAAGCTGCGAGTCTATCCTGTGTGTTGTTCTTGTTCTGGTTTGATGTTTTCCCTCTATATGGGCTATGCCGTTCAGGATTGAGCCGAGGCTTTCCGAAATCGGCGTTTTCGATCGGCTTGCCCCATGAGCATCAGATTGAACGGTGTTGACCGAAACGCTTTTTCCTCTGAACGCCTCCCCGTAAGCGGGACAGAATATTGAAGAACTGTCCGACATGCAAGGCGGAGCTCGGAGACGAATACTCATTCTGCAATACCTGTGGTACTCCTCTATTCCTCGCTCCGATAGACGCTTCTCGTAGCCCCGTGCGAAAGAAACGGGTGACATCAATCCTGGCCTACGCGGGAGAAATGCTTGCGGACATTATCATAACCATACTTAGTGGAGTCTAACGACCGAGGGTTCAGCATCTCCGGGCTAGCCTTCAAAAGCCATTTATGGAGTCAATCGAGCATCGTCGAGCATGGTCGACCCGAAAAAACAATCCGTCTACTATGTTGTCATGGTCACAACCAAGTTCAAGTCTTTCGCAGACGCAAAAGCCAAAGATCCAGAATCCATCGTGGCTCATATCGCAAGGTCCAAGAAACTGCATGAACAGGGAACGTTAGTGATGAGCGGCGCCTTTCTGGATAATCCCGGCGAAGCCCTTAGCACGATGGGTGTCCTTACGTCACGTGAAGCCGCTGAGGATTACATCAAACATGATCCTTTCATGTTGAGGGGGATGATCGCCAAACATACAATACGGGAATGGGCGAACATGTTCGCCTAACCGGAATTTCCAGCTCTGAAATGTTCGGGCCATGATTTCACGAGCAGGGATCCGCGTCAGGGGTTATCATTTACGGTTCAGAATCCTCGGTAGTCCCTCCGCAAGCCGGTCAAACTCTCCTGGAGCATTGTAGACCTGCGCGGACAATCGCAAGTAACCATGCCCGTTCCAAGCAATAGGCACAGCCTCGATCCGAAGCTCCTCTCCGAACCTGGCCTGTAAAGCACGTGCCTTCTCCTCAGTATCAGCCACGCCGTCTGGCAACTGAACCAGGGTCATCGCCTCGAACAACTCCTCATCCTTCTCAGGCATGACCGGGACCATACCTGGTACTGAGCCGACAACCTCTCTAGCATACCGGGCCAATTTTCGATTATGCGTTCGGATTCGGTCCCATCCGAGAGCTTCCATGAACCTTAGAGCTTCCGGGACAGACAGGTAACTGGTGTAGTCGTCCGTGCCCAGCCATCTGAACGAGTCAGGATACTTTTCGTTGTAGTACCAGGAAGCTATGATCGGCTTGATCAGTTTGCGATGCTCTTCACCGACCCATAATCCGGCTGATCCTCTCGGGCTGCAACACCACTTGTGAAAGTTGCCAGTCCAAAAATCCGGCTGGAGACTGTCCAGGTTGACATCTACCATCCCAGGCGCATGAGCCGCGTCCACTAGGACTAGGACGTTTCTTCTATGGAGTTCTTCGATGAGCTTCTTGACTGGATAGACGAGCCCAGTGGGGGAAGCGATGTGATCGATGATGGCTAGCTTGGTCTTCTTGGTACCACCTGCCATTATCGATTCAACTAATTCTTCGGAATCTCTCGTGGGCAATGGGACCTTGGCGACGACGAGTCTCGCCTTGTTCGATTGACACGCCCTTTCCGCAGCATGTTTGACTGCTTCGTAGGTTTGGTCCGTAACCAACAACTCGTCTCCCGCGTGCAATATCGGACTGGTAAGGACCGAGTTAGCGCCGGTTGTCGCGTTATGGACGAACGCAAACCCGTAAGGATCCGCACCTAGAAACTTGGCAGATGCCAACCGTGCTTCGTCAAGCTGTTTTCGAAGGTCTCTGGAAAGAGACTTCATCGGATTCGATTCGACTCTTCGTCGCAACTCGTCCTGGAATTTCTGGACTGGGACGGGGACTGCTCCGAAGGAGCCGTGATTCAAGTGGGCTACGGCGCTGTCAAGGGAAAATTCGCGCCTAACCTCTTGCCAGTCAGATCCCCACAACTTGTTGTCGATTGTCAATAGTTGACGGTTCGTAGGCAAGACCGTTAACGAGTAAATGTCATGTCAGAATAAGTGTTCTGCCAGACTGAGGCAGTCCAGAAGTAGTTGGTACCGAGCTTAGTCCATGCGAAGGGTTTCCCTTGTCTTTTTCCGCAGATTTCCTATTCTTCTCGATAGAGTCGGAAATCTCGAGAGCAAGAGTCGTAACCTTCCAGTTCGGACTCTTGGTTGGAGACCTTGGATCTTCTCCAACGACTGAAGGAGTCCTCCTCCACCTGGGCTAACACTTGCCAACTCGTCCGCCTTCAGACGAAGTCTTCGGAGGCGACCCTGCATGATCAGTGCTCCCAGGAGAAGTAGAACCCCAGTGATGCCCAAATTAACGAAATCTTCCAGAGGTCTGGGCAAACCACCTAAAGGACCGATTCCCAAGTTCTTTCCGAACGTGTCGATCAAGAAAACGGAGCCGATCAGAATTACAAAAACCAAGATGAATGCGAGAAAGTAAATTCCGACTAGGGAGCCACGTTTCTTTTTCGATATTTCTCGGAAGAGGGCCACGGACGCGATGATGCCTCGCCAGTCCTCAGGCTGAAGCTTCCCAACCATGGACACCGGCATCAAAAGGTAACCTCTGTGTAGAAGGCACTGGTGGGCGGGCAAGTGTTTGGTCCAGATGAGAGCGCTGGGAGAGTATTTCTCAAGACCCAACTTTCGAAGCTCGTCAATTGCTACATTGACGAATTCCGTATCTTCTGGTCTAAGGGAGACCGGCAACACAGGTTATTCTCCTAGAGAGGCAAATCTTGAAGATCCGACTCCTCCGGCTTGAAACACGGATGGTGTTTTCCATCAGCGGAGGCCAGGCAAATCTCGCTAGTCGATTCGAACCCCACTTGGTACCCCGGGTTTCAGCCCGTGCGAAGAGTTCGCCTTGTCTTTTCGTCTGCGAAGAACTGGACTCTTCCACATTGATGGCAAATGAAGAGGTTGAAAGAGAGCATGTCCTCGCCCAGCTCTGCCATCTCACCGAACAAAAGCTTCCATCCACCACTGCTGCCGCCTATGCGAAACGGGACATCCATTATGACTTCCATATCGATGTTACAAGTTGAACATTTTACCGTATCCGGGTTCGATGACTTCTGCGACGTCTGCACGTCCGTCACCTATGAGCGCACTATTATTCGAAGATTGTGCTAGGCTTGCTTACGAAATAGGCCAGGGCACTCCCGACTCCTTTCCGATCTTCTTGAGATTCTCGGCTACCTTTGGTCCGATTGGGACACCTTCTCTCCGGTATCGTTCCATTCTCGCATAGCTTTTCTCGCCGTGGACGTAAATCCGTGATTGGCCCTGCGCCTTCGGAGAATCTTTCAACTCTCTTGCCAGCCGGTCCATCTCGTGCTTGAACTCGTCAAGTGGACGGAAGGCGGCGGGATCTATGACCATGAAGAAGTGTCCAACATCGGGACGTTTCTCATCAGCGTAGATGTTTAGACCGGTGGCGGCGCCGCTTAGGACGCCGCATAGAACGTCGACCATGAGCGCCAAACCGTAACCCTTGTGTCCAGAAAACTCCTCACCCTCCCCGCCCAAGGGAAGAAGCCCTCCTCCCAACCTCTTCGCCATAGCAGCCAACACTCTCGCGGGGTCGGTCGTCCCCTTTCCAGTCTCGTCCACGGCCCAGCCGAACGGCATTTTCTTTCCGGCGCGGTCTAGCACTTCGAGCTTGCCACGAGGGACGACTGAGGTTGCCATGTCCAAAACGAACGGTTTCTCCTTCGTAGCCGGGGCAACGAGACTAATCGGATTGGTGCCCAAAACGGCTGTACGTCCGAACGTCGGAACCACCAACGGGGCAGCATTAGTCATGCACATTCCGATTAGGTCATGTTCTAAGGCCATCATTGCATAGTATCCAGCGATTCCGAAATGGTTCGAATTCCTGACAGTTACAACGCCGACCGCGGTCTCGCGAGCCTTGCGGATCGCCAATTCCATTCCCTTCCGACCCGCAACCTGGCCCAAGCTCTGACCAGCGTCTATGACGGCGGTCGCTTTCGTCTCCTTGATCGTCCTGCCGTTGTACACCGGGTGAATGTACCCTTCACGAAGACCAGTCACGTATCTCGGGAGCCTTGCGACTCCATGAGATTCAATCCCTCGTAAATCTGCAATAACAAGTACTTCGGTAGTAACCCGGGCGTCTTCCTTAGAGACCCCATATTTGATGAATATCTGCTCGCAAAAATGTTGTAGGTCTTTCTCCGAGATTCTGATCTGTTGGCTTTCAGGCGGGACAGTCATCAACTGTCAACACTTATTGCTCAAACTCGCTAGTCATGGTCACCTATCGAGCTGGGCATTCATGATCTTATCGGGGGAAATTAAGAGTACAATTGGAGCAGCCGCGCCAGCCGTTGCAATTACTGCAATCACAGAAACAACGATGATTGCAGCAGTGAAAATGCTCGCGCTTTCAGCCTCTGGATCCAAACTGGCCTGGTTCACGAATCTAGTCCGCAGGTCCCTCAGACTCGTCAGCGCGTCGAGGCGGTAAGGTCGAGATTCAGGGTATGGGGATTGGGTAGCTTACGTCGCTTAGGGGTCAGGAGAGATGAATGAATGGTCCTATTGATGGATCATACCGCCTCTTATAATAATAGAACGAGCCTCTCCACCGATAGATTCGCCCCAGTCCTTGCGCAACGATGCTTCTCAAAGGCAGCAGAGAAGACGCAAAATCCAATCAGGAGTTCATATCACGAAGAAGCGCTATTCTATCGCTGATATTTGGTCTCCACATTGTTCGACTAAGGCGGCGACGCATTTTCTCGGCCTCAAGATTCGGCAAGTGCATGGCATCAATCTTCAGGAGAGTGTTGAGAATAAGGTCTTTTCCGAGTATCTTGGCCGTTTCTTGATCGGCTCGTGTTCTGTAACTTCGATAGACGAGATTGCCACGATAGACCATGTAGATTAGCCCCAATACGAAGAATGGAAGATATGCGCCCAACACCAATTTTCCCAATGAATAAGGTAGAAGATAGATGGGAGCAAAGAATCCGGCAATGACTGGAACGAAAATTGGTAATATTGATAACCCAACCTTTTTGTTGCGTTCCCAAACCAGCTTCTCGGAGTATAAGAGTGAAGACATGATGAGAGGCTTCCATTCTTCAGGTGTAAGCTTACCCTTCATCGCGTTGGCAAGTATGATATGTGTTCGTCCTATTATTGGTTCATCGTAATCGACTCTCTTGAGATATCTTCCATCCGCGACTATATCCTGCCAGTCTACTTTTGTAGGTCCGAAGTCCAGATCTAGTCTCTCACTGATCTCTCTAGTGATATTGAGGATTTCGGAATCGGAATCGTCTACATACAAGAAGCTCCCCCTCTAATGCTTGTTACAGGGTTCTTGCTCATATTCGCCGATTCAACTTTGATAAACATGCACTCTAATTTAACGATGTATCAGCGATATTGCCGGTTTCATACGCACAGAACTACCAAGGCGAGATCTACCAATTGTTCTGCCAGGGTTTTCCAACGATGTCCCCTTCTCCCCCGAAGAGAATATGTCACTCATTCACAGACCCGGCCTGACAGCGGGCATGTCTCTGTCCGAACGAGAGTAGATTATTCTTTGGTGCGGAGGAGGCGAGGGGATTGAGACAGAAGTATCTGTTGTAGAGGGCGGAGATTCCGAAGACCCGCGGAAGCCATCATTCTTGTAGAATGTGAAAGACCTCGCGAAGTAGGTGCTTGAGCCGACTTTTGTGATGTTGAGAACTCTTCCCAACGAATCGTATGCATAGTTAACACCAATGTTCGTTTCGATGATAGTCGGGTAAGTTATTGCCGCAAGAACTTCGCCGGATCAGTCGTGTGAAGATGAGAAAACCCAATTCCCCGCGTTTTCCATTGCCTGGTTCACCTGACGATTCGCGTATTGGAGATCTTGCTAAGCCTGAAGCAGAGTTTCCTAGTGGTACTTGTCCAGAAGACAAGCCATTACTGTGATGCAAATCTAACAGAGACCACAAGTGCCGCGCATCCACCGATGAGTATTGCTGCTCCAATAGCTAGAAAAGTGGTATTTATCAACCCTGAATTTGACAACATGCTTTGAATTATGGTGAGAATGCCGATCGTTGCGCCCGCGGCCATGATCCATAGGCTTAACGATAATTTTCGCTGAGCGACAATGAACTTAGGTACTTGATTGGAAATCCCTCTCTGAACCAGATAGTACGACATCGAAAAGACGCCTATCTCTATCATTATGACGGATATTTTGAAGCCGATGACATTTCGAAAGAATACTCCCAGAGTCAGACTGATTGTCGCGATGACCCACGATAGTTCCTTCGAATGGATCAACAAGATGGCACAAGGTCCAAAGGGTTAGCTCATTGAGACTGATCCAAATGTATCGGCCCCGCACCCAACCGCGAGGTTGACGGCAAAGTGTGCCACCTCCATTAAGTCGTTGGCCAAAACGACGGTTCCTATTGGTCCTACTGTTCCAGTTACGGCCGCACCATACAAAACAGCTTCCATGCCGACTTCTTCAGGAAGAACTTCCCACGTAAGGGCCACTAACGCAACCAGTCCGGCGCACTCTACAAGACCCGTCACGAAGCGGTTCGTGTCCGTTATATGGAACCGAGAAGCCCAATTGCCCACGGCTTCAATTGCCTGGTTCACCTGACGATTCGCGTATTGGAGATCTTGGTAAGCCTGAAGTAGAGTTTGAGTCACGTCATTCTTGAACTGTTGTATCTGCTGCGGAAGCGCACTAATCTCTGTTTTGATCCCTTGAACTGTTGCCTTGGTCACTGTACTAATCGCGTCGCAAACCCTCTCTACTCGTGAACATATCCTATCGACCACGGGTCTAACAACGACTTGCACTACCGTATTGAGCCCTTGTTTCGCTCCATTCCAGATTGTACCCACTGCATTACAGGCGAATGCGACGATTCCACAATCGAACATCCCAGTCGGGTCTCCAAGCGAAGTGGGAAGGTTCCTTACGTACACGTAAGTATTCAGACTTTGCGGGTTCGCCAACTGCCCTGGCTTGGCATCTACCGACATGAATCGTCCTATCGATGGATCATACCACCTCTGATAATAGTAGTACAAACCTGTCGTTGCGCTGTACGGTTTACTCGTGAACTTGTAGTTCTCAGAGTTGTTCGGTGTTCCGTTGTCCTGGCCGAATGGTTGGTAGCCATTACTAAACGTGATTGATTTGAACGGATCTGTGACCAGGCGAGTGCTGCCCAACGTGTCGACGTGATAATATTTGACGGTGCAGTAGCAATTTCCGTTTGAGCTGTCTACGGTCGCGACCTTCATACCGTTTGCTGTCAAAAAGTCGATGCTTCCCCAGTTATCATCACTCTGCCAAAGAGTTTCGGATCCACGGTACGCGTAGAACCACGTGTCCGCGCATACACATTCGAATCCTTCCCAGCCCGTTCCAAGTAAATTGGTTACGATTGCTCAAACCTGAAAGTCCGCCATCTTTCTTTATGAGCATGGTACTCCTCTCTGCTCCCGCCTGTTGAGAGCTTAAGTCCGGAACTCAGGATCACCGGACCCGATAATGCAACTGAAGAAACATACTCACGAAGAACGACTGCAACTCAGTCGACAGCTATCCAAGCAGATAGTAGATACTTACGGAGACAAAATAGTAGCCGTCCTTGTTTCGGGTTCGACAGCAAAGAAGCTGGACAGGCCCTATTCAGATCTGGAGATGATTGTCATAGTCCGTGATGGAGTCGAGATACCGATCGCTCAATACATCCATGACGGCATGTCAATCCAGATAGACTATGTGGAAGGATCAAGCTTCCTGAAGGACGCCAACCGGGTCACTTTCAACTGGCCGTTATCACAGGATCAATTCAGAAACCGGATCGTGCTTTACGATGCTACAGGATGGGTCTCAAAACTCGACAAGGTCGTAGCAGAATCGGAGACGGCTGATACCCGGAAGACCATCGGACAACTCATGTCTGCCCTCTACGAGGGCCTGGAAGTTATCAAGAACGCTGAACTCGAACATGACGAGATCGGAATAAGAACCGCAGGCTTCTACCTCGCCTGGGACGCGGCCAGACTTGTCCTTCTCATGAACAAACGATACGTGCTCACTTCGAGCTGGTTCTGGAAGGAAACCAAAGACTCCATAGTAAAACCAAAGAGTTTCTGGACACGTGAAGAGAAGTTGGCCGGGTTCGTCCGAGCGTCCGTGGATGAAATTGTTGAATCGGCTGAGAGCTTGTGTGATGATATGTTGAAGATCGTGGAGTCACTGGGCATTTCAATTGAACCCGACAAACTATTGGTCTAGCATCGATTCGGCATCCCCGAAGAATCGAGTCTAAGAAACAGCTACTTGACTAAGCCCTTCGCCTAGTGAGCCGTGCTCCCAAATCCTACTTGAAGGACTATAGAGTAGTGGTGACCAGAAGCGAAGTTAACTGTAAACGTGAAGCTGTTTCCGCGTCCTGTTACAATTGTTATCGTGTAACGCTCTCCGCTCGTGAAGGTGAATGCCGACCCGTGGAGAGTGCACTGTGAACAACTCGAACCGATACTGAACGTTGTCGTCGTCACACTATTCGGCGCTAGTGACGGACCGTTCCAATTTGGGAGCGTGTATTGGTTGCCGCTGGAGTCTGTGATGTAGTAGGATGTGATTGTAGTCGTTTCGGTGCCATTGTTCTGAAGATCGACGGCTACATTCGTGGAGTCTTCGAATGTTGTGGACCTTGGAGCTATGTTTTCCGTGTAGCTAGCGGCCATGATCCGGTTCCCACATGATGTCGTTACTGAAATCGAGGTTTCGGAGCTAGGATCTTGGACTGTTGTGAACGTTCCGTTCTGTCCTGCTGCGACTGCTATGTTGATGCTGTACAACTGTGTCCCAAGTGTGTAAGACGCGAGTGTAACCGTTTGTGATTGCCCATTATGGATGTTAATAGTGTAGGCGAAGGACGAGTCTTGACCTGCCGTGAAACTTCCCACTAGAAGGTTCGGGTCTTCAGTATTGCAGTAGGATGTGGAGGCTTGCTGAGGGCTGAGTGCTCCAGTTGAGAGAAGTGCGATTGCCCCTACGGAGACTAGGCCTACGAGTATTGCAACTAGCTTAGTGTTCACCGTTGAGCCTCTTCTGGCTCGTGAACTTAGTATTCAATTGTCATGTAACCGGGCACTGCTCCCCGCTCAATCAAGTCTGTCAAAAAGTCCGAATAAGGACGCCTCCCGGTTACACATTTCCCATACGGCAACATGGTTTTAGCTCACGTTGAAAGACAGAATCGCAGATGAGTCGATTCCGTAGACCGCCTCCGACGAGCCCAGACGATGCAGGAATTGTAGAACTCATCGCGAGTCTGGGACAGCAGCTTGAGATCCCCAAGTTAGACGTTAGAGAGGTTCGCTGGAGCAAGATAATTCCGGTGAGCCGGGCTGCGGTCCCCATTCCTTCAGACTGGTGTTTCCTTGTCAGCCAAGCCATTGTTATGCCTGCACGCATGATGGGCAAGCTGACGATCGAAGAGTGGCGGCCTCTGATAGCCTCGTCAGTTCTCTTCCAGAAAAAACTGCGACGATCAGTGGACCGGAGGCGGTGGCTCTACATCCTTCTTCCCACCTTCTTGGTGCTGGTAGGATCGACGGCGGTCGATGTGATTCTGCGAATATACTGGATCTCGCTGATCATTCTATTGATGGTGTTTCCCGTAATCATTGTCGGGAATCGTCATTATGGGCCTTACCTAAAGAA
>VBBA01000022.1 GCA_005888675.1 Candidatus Bathyarchaeota archaeon
ATACTGGAGGCTGGCGAAAAGGTGATCGAGAGGATTAAAAGGCTCGTTATTGAGAGGACGAAGCCTGGCGATACCATAATTGTTGCCGGAATCGGCAACACTATAGGCATTGGCCAGTAGAAAGCGTCAAAGGCCCGGCCAAAGATAAGGAAAATAACTGAATTGTCCAAGCCTAGGCAGTCCGCCACAGGATCAGCATTAATCTATCTGGTCGCGATATTCCTTTTCATGGTCGCGATACTTAGTATCAATGTAGGTCTGAACATGTACTTCGCACCGAACAGTGATCTTACGAGTTCGCTCATTTACCTCTCGGTTGGAGTAGTATCGATCGGTCTGGTGGGGATGACGCTTCTGAGAGTTCGGAGAAACTCTTCAATGGCCGGTATCACACCGAAGGTATTGTCGGTCGTTCGCTGTGCTCAGTGCAGTTTCAAACAGATCAAGTCATTCGCCATTGGCGACTATGTTTTCAAGGCTGAAGGCCGCTGCAGCCAATGCGGCAACGAGTCTCTATTCATCAATGGCATATACGCTGATGATCTACGCAGGCGACCTAACGTGCTAACTGGCTAGCGTGCCCGTTAGGACTCTCGAACCATCCCTTTCAACAAGAACTGTATGCTCCGCCTGAGCTACTGGTTTTCCCGATTCCTCAACCAATACCCGATACGCACCCACACATCGATTCTGTACCAGCGTGTCCAAACTGCTCAATATCACATCGGGTGGAAACTTGTCTTGGAGCCATCGTGCTGCAAACGGAAGTGTTGCGAATCTTTCCTTTATGAGAGAAAGAACCTTCTTCGGTGCTTCTTCCCTAACTCCTTTTGTCTTGACAAAACGATAGATGTATGCATGAGAGTCGTCCCTAACGCTCCCCTTTGCGTCGGCGAAGGTTACGAACGGTTCGATCGCATAGACCTCTCCCTCAATAATTCGCGTGCCATTGAACTCTCCTACGTTGGGCACCGATTTTCCCGCGTGCACTGAGTATCTGTCAATGCTATGACCCGTTAGGTTCCTGATTGGGCGGTAACCGTATCTTGCAATGGTTGACTGAATAATGCGTCCGACCTCGGAAAGTTTGACACCAGGCCGGAAGGCGTGTATCGCGTTCGTAAGGGCTTCGTCAGCGGCATGGACGAGCGGCTCGTAGGCCGGTTCGAGACAAACTGATACTGCAGTATCTGTGACGTATCCGTTTAGATGGATTCCAAAATCTACCTTTACAATTGATGAAGCTGGAATCGTAAGTTTGTCCCCGGGAGGAGATGTATAGTGTGCGGCCACATCGTTAATTCCTATTCCAACTGGAAACGCTGGCTTCCCACCGAGAGCTCGGATGCGAGCCTCTACCGCTTCGCATATCTCTAACGCCGGCTTTCCAGGCTTGACCAAAGAAGGGACTTCCCCCCTCAGTTTTGAGACCATGCTTCCGGCTTTGTGAAATGACTCCAAGCCTTCTTTATCGAACGTGGTCATCGCTTCCTAAAGCTTCTCAAAATCAGTCTTCCACATTTTTTGTGCAAGTATACCGTCGTACTTGAATTGCCTTACCTTGGCCCGGGCCGCTTCTCTTCTATGTCTGTGTTCGTGTAAGAACCCTATCACTTTCTCCGCGAGAATCTGCTTTAGTTCTCCAGTCAGCAATCGACCGGAACGGTAGTCCTCTCGTGTCTTCTCAAGCTTCGAATCATCGGGTTCGAAGAACATGTACAACCATTGGAAGGGGACATCGAGGTCCGGATTGCCGCCTAGCCGCCGATGCTCTTCAACTGTTGCCTGACCACCTGAGAAAGCATGTTTGTTGATCTTCGTTCGTACCGTCTTATCATCATCGTTGAGATAGATGGCGGTCTCCGGTTTAGAAGAACTCATCTTATCCTGCGTTCCTGTCAGCGGCGGGAGAAACTTGCTATGTACGGCCGCCGCTTTGAAGTATCCGAGTCCTTCGGCAATATCTCTCTGAATCCTCCAATAAGGATCCTGATCAATTGCCGATGGAATCAGGCACCGCCGCTTCTCCAAGAGGCTTGGCAGAATCTGTATGCTCGGATAGAATATCATGCCAACGTTTGTTTCGCCAGTGAACCCGAAAACTGCCTTCGTGAGGTTGTAATTTATCCGTTTTGCGATCTTGAGAATCAATGGGTAAGCGTGTCCAACGAACTCGGTGTCCTGTAGTATGAATGTCCGGTCCGGGTCGAAACCAGTTGCGATGATATCGAGTATGTTTTCGTCCGCCCAGTGTTGTGTATCCATGTATGCGAGGTTTCTTTTCACCTCGAGGAACTTTTCATCGTCCGTGATCTGAATGTAGACATTAGTCTTGAACTCGTCCTGGAGTAACTTTGTGAAGTAGAATTGGCCTATGTGGCCAATGTGCATGGGCCCGCTTGGACCTCGCCCAGTATAGAGGAAGAATCCTCTGCCTTTATCGTAGTCTTTCAGGACTAGGTTCAGGTCTCTATGGGAAAAGAAGATCTTTCTCCGGACGAGATAGCTTGCGGGTCCCAGAAGCACCTCCAATCGCGTCGCCAACTCGGGACTGATAGGCTGAGTTCCGAATTCCCGAATGAGACGGTCATAATCCACCGCCCCAGCTACTTCCCATGGGGTTACGACAAACCTCTTGTCCGTCATCCCTATCTTAGACCTCTTCCTGTGACCCTACCACGCCTCGTGCCGGAGGAAGGAATCAGACACTCTGAAAATAAAGATGATGACTGACCGGCATCTGACGTAGAAAATGCTAGATTCTGTAGGGAGTCAGTCTTCAGCAGAAATCGAGATGGTTGATCAGCTATTGACCAGGGGGGTTTACGCAAATATAGAGGACATTACTTCCTCGGACGATAAGGCTTCCAAAGTTCGTTGCTGGGTCCCCGCCTCGGTATTCACGTGCCCCGTCGAGGATGATGTTCATGTGACTGTCGCAGTCTATCATCTTGCCGCGATATTCGCAATCATTCTTCAGTCGGACGGCAACGTCTCCGTTCAGTTTTCTCACTAGAAGATTCAGCGGCTTCCTAGAGGGTTCCAAGACGGCTTCTTGAACCTGCTGCTTCGACTTGTCCCTAAAAGACTTTTTGCAATTTATAGCCGCCGATTATTCTTCGTCAGTAGAGGAGTTCTTCGCGGCCATCTTCTGTTCGTGTTGCTCGCGTCTAAACTCCGACTTGAGTTTCCCACATCTCATGCATCTGGCCATCTGCCCTCTTCCACGCCACTGGTGTGAACACCCTGACATTATCTTCCCTCGTTCATTCCGCTCTACTCGTTCTTAAGCATAGGCCTACCACTTTTTGACAGAACAAACAAGGTTTCCCGAGTTGAAAGCGGGCTTTGGTCAAGGAGTGTCAGCCCCGGAAACTCGGCGAGCTGTGAACCATCGGGATTGATCACGCTGAGAAGAACGTTCGCATCATATCTCGCGACCCTCGCAATCTCAGAGGCTAACACCTCGATATTGCCGCTTTCTGATAGAGAGATTGATACTACGCAATCTGCAACTCTATCTCGAAACGGTAGATGCCTGGCGTCTCCCCGAACAAGACTTGCTCCCCCCTCCAAGACATATCTTGCCTTCTCCAACATTCCAGGAGAAAAATCGAGTCCCACCCGAAGTCTGGATCGGTGACGGACTTTCGAGAGCAGCACTCCGTCCCCACATCCAATGTCTACAAAAACATCGTACTCCCGTTTCCCCATTCTCTCGAGGAGCTTCCCATGCTTCATCGCCTGCTCTGGACCATAGAGCATGCTGTAACTTTTTGACAGTCGATCGTAGTATTCCCGAACTTCACGCGGGCGCAGTGCCGGCAACCTATGCTGATATATCCTTAACGGTCTCCACTCTAATACTATTCGCCCATCAGGAACATGGCCGATCACCTTTGACCATTCTCAACTCTCCATCTCTAAAGGACGCTCAAGATACCTTGGTAAAGTCTCTCGAATCCCGCATGATCATCGTGATCGTAGCTTCTTGTGAAGTTCATTATTCCGGTCGGACAGGCAGTCATCTAGGGGAAGGTGAAAGGTTGATCATTATCAAAGAAGACGGATGCCTACTGATCCATCGATCGACTGATTATCGGCCGGTGAATTGGCAACCTGGCGGTGGTATCGTCCAGGCGCATCTCTCTAAGGATCGACTCCTTGTCAGAGCTGTCCGAACGAACCCTCTAGAGAGTCTTAACATTTCGATAAGTAAAATTGGTCTCTTGACAAATTTCCGATTGCTCGATGAAGCAGAGTTTCATCTCCACGCTAGCGAGGAAGATATGCAGAAAGCCATAGTATTGCAGCCCAGTATCATTGAGGCTGGCTTGGAAGTCATCGAATATGAAAGACGCGTGGAACCTGGCTTCGTCGACATCTACGGAGTAGACCGCAAAGGAAATGCTGTTGTTATTGAGATAAAGAAGGATCCCGCGGGAGTGTCGGCCGTAAAGCAACTCGCCGAGTATCTGAAATACATTCAGCCGAGGCCGGGAAGGAAACTCCGCCCCATGATCGTCGCTCCGGGCCTTGCAAAGGGCGCTCAGACGTTACTTTCAAAGATGGGGTTCGAATACAAGCAGTTAAGCCTCCAGAAGTGTGCGGAGGTTCTCCGAAGACAGGCGATTTCTGAGCGGCAACAAGTGCTCAAGGGCTGGTTGAAGGAATAGGGATGGTTTGTGTTATTCGGCTCTTGCAAGTCTTTCAAGTCGTGCTGGACCTATCGCCGCGATGAACAACAATACTCCAAGGACGAAGAGTTGAAGGCTGATAGCTAAGGAGACCGGCACGGATATTCTAAGCCTTCCAAAAAGGGTTTGGTTGATGTATGCTGGTAACACCATTAGCATTCCACCAGCAACAATTGCAACGATTCTGAGAGCTATCCGGATCTCTTCCCTGCCAACTCCGATGGATTCCAATTTCCGATCGTCTCGTCTTTGATAGACTGGCAAGGATTCCCAGTATATAGATAATTAGCCCGCGAGCATTCTACCTGATTGGAGGCTCGTTAAGCATCTTTCTCGCGATGGTTATGTAGGCCGTATGGCCGATCATTCTCGTCTCTGGTCTTACCTTACCTGTCTCTCCTCTGATTTCACGAAGCATCAGCTCAACACTCTCAACAACAAGAAGGCCACTCTCACGAAGGCTAGCCACTAGCTTTTCGAGCTGGTTGGTCGTTGGAGTAAAGGCTGCCAGCATTCCTCCCGGCATCAAAGCGCGGTAAGCGGAACCTGACATTTTCCATGGATCGCCCAGGTCCACAACAACTGCAGTAACGTTCTTCTCATCAAAACCTTCTGAAGGGTCCTTCAGATGTTGTGTAATCGCGTCACCGAGTCCCGTCTTCGCAATGTTGGCCTTTGCAGCTTCAGCAAACTCTGGCCTCATCTCGTAGGTATGTACATGCCCGTCTGGCCAGACTGCCTGCGCTATTGAGACTGTCATTGCTCCGCTTCCTGTGCCGACTTCTAAAACTGTGTCTCCGGGTCTCAGTCCTAACTGGTAGACGGCGTAGGCGATGTCTTTTGGATAAAGGATCTGTGTTGGTCGGTCGAAGCTTTGGACCATGTCAATTATTCTTGGCTTGAATACTGACAATGTCAAGCCCTTACTCGTCTTGATGATGTCACCGTATCTCATGCCAAGAAGCTTGTCAAGATCTACGTATCCTTTGTGGGTATGGAACCTCTGTTTGGATGCTGTGGTTATCCACTGCCTCCTAGTGTCTTGATAGAGCAGGATGTGACTTCCTTCTTTGATCTCCGACAATATTCTGTTCGTTTCTAGGACTGCGCGGAGATGTGTTTTAGTCTTTCAATGCTCGGAAGACGCCAGCGGCCTTGGAACTGCTTACTAGCTTGACTGTAATGGGATCGTGGTTGCCGACGATTCCGATTCTTAGCACCGCAATTCGTTTCCTCCACCACATCCCAAGCAAGGCTCCAAGGAATATTGCACTTATCGCAATAACAACGTAGTCGTACGGGTAGAGAGGAAGTGCCATGCGTTGTTGACCCGGGAACCACCACACTAGAGCGGCGCCTGATCCCGCTAGGATTGCCAGTGTCAATTGGGGAATTATACTCTTAGTGATCAGTTCTAGGGTGCTGATATTTGTATGGGGGACATTAACGATGGCTTCTCCAAGGGTAAACCTCTTCCCAACAAGGAGTCGGGATTGCGTAACGTAAATGTTGTAATTGACGCCCGAGCACTCGGCGAGGATGTTCTCGTCACCGACCAGGCGTTTGAGGTTGCTCAACCCTTCGGACGTTAATCTACCAACAAGCACAGAATCTATTACCATGTTGTAACTGAGACGCCTGAAACTGGAGAATCCACGCGACAACTAGTCTTCTACGGCAATCTTTGAAGTCTGAGCTCTAACTCCAGGGAAATTGGCTTGTAAACACAAGCTCTAGTCCTGGTTTAATCGTAATCTACCCGGGGGGGAGTTTATTTCGGAAATACTCTGACAATTTTGTAGAATCAGCCACGAAGCCTCGTGCCTCGAAATCGGGGCAATGACCCGGGAGGGCAGGACGTACCTCGTAGTCTATGTCGACCATGTCGTTCCTCTCCGCACTCTCTCACATGTCATCGTGTGACTCGCCAACCTTGCAAGATCCAAAATAGACTTTCAACAGTCCTCTCTCGATCTTCGTTTTCAGCGCTGACCATCTAGGATTTTGTTGACTGTGCGCCCGTTTGGGGCCTCTTCAGAAAAGATCTGACCAGTGAATCTAAACAATTTCACCCCTCCAGAAAGCCACGCGTCCGGCGGTAAACCGGCCTTAAGGCAACAATTTGTGACGAAATCTTCCTTATCGAAGCCCTCATCAACGGCCACTTGTGGCAACAATAAACCGCTTTGACCGTATCCGTCCACAATCAAGCCGTGTCTACCGACAACGACCAAATCTTTCAATTCTGCAACGCTATTGGCTTGTATTTCTTCAAGCGGTGAAAGCACCGTTAACTCAAGGCAGTCTCTGAGACGAAACTCCAGCAGAGTTATGGGGTTAAATCTGGGATCAGAGGTGGCCGCAAGAATTCCAGCTTGG
>VBBA01000023.1 GCA_005888675.1 Candidatus Bathyarchaeota archaeon
GAGATCGATCACAAGGATTTCGAAATATTCAAGTCGGAGGTTGAGAGAATAGTTATCACGAAACCTAGTGACTTCCACTCTGGAGTCCTGCTCATTAACAAAGTCGATGGACATGAATTTAGGATTAGGATCTTACCCGGAGTCTTCACAAGGTCGCAATTTGCAATGCTTTCGGTGTTGCTTGAGCAATTTTGCAATGGGCCGAAAGTACGAGTCTCGGTCGAGACAACGATTCTGAAGCCTGACTCTCAGAAAATGGAAAAGTCTGGGTAGGTAGAATTGGTTGACAGGTCTTGACGGTTGGGAGAGATCATTAGTTCTCGCTTCTCTCATGCTCGTTATCGGACACACTCTGTTCATCGTGAGCTATCCACAGTATCGACCGATAGGCTTCCTAGGGTTGATCGTGTCTGCACCTTTGATAGGTTGGGCTAGGTGGATACTGGCGAGACGAGAAATTGGACACTCTTGATGACCATTACATCTCAATTCAACCCCTTGGAAAGAAATGAGAAATCTGAAGAAGAGACAAAGCCGGGAAAACAGTAGTTAGGTGTGTATACGGATCTCATCGACAGTTTAGCTATCTTCTGTTCGGATTGAGCCTGATTCCTCGTTTTCCTCTGTGGTACTGTTGGACCGTCCCTCTGGTCCGTCCCATGATGATCTGCCTCGCCTCGCGCGACGCCTCAATGACTGAGTCTGTGGGCCCGATCATCCACAGGTTGTCGTCTCGAAGCTTGAACGCTACTCCTGTAAACTTTTGAATGACTCGCATGTTGACTGATTTCAAAGAGAATAGACGTGAGCGAGACGAACTGGAACTGGTCTTCTTCCTCTCGTCTCTCGGTGGAAGCTCTGCCCTGAGCGGGACCATCAGAAGATAGTTCTCGGAATTCATGAGACCTCGCGACTCGTCCAACGAGAATCCGAGACTCAGCGCCTTGATTGTGTTGGACGCCCTGAACAATTTCTCTTGATCGTTCGCCTCGACAATCACGCTATTCGGCCTGTCAGCCCAGACATCTATTGTCCCGTCTATCCGACTAGGACGGCCGATCACTTGTTTGAGAAGATCCAGCTCCTCTGCCGAAACAAGAAGGATTGTCCTCGGGCGCATTTCTAAAATGAAGAGAGGCTAGGTTCTGGTTATTGCTGTGGTCTCGCGGCGATAACTGGCATACAACGCATGGCGAGGGACCACGCCCCCGCCTTGGAGTACGGTATATTTAGCAACCCCCCCCATTTTGGTGGATAGCCACTTTTTTTGGGTCCCTACATAGTAGGAACTCGGTGAGAAAGCGAATAGATTTTATGCCCGATATTGACTCTCTACTCGTGAGGCATTTGCACGAACGTTAGCAGAGTCAGTCTCTCACTTATTCTCGTGTCATCTGGTTTTCTGACATCGTCCTTGGGTTTTTTTTAGTCTTCTTTCCGGCTTGGGATAGGCTCCAATACTCCACCTATCCAAGTCTGTCTTCCACCGGTTACTCGTCCTTTATCCTGAACAGGCTTGGGGCCTGGTCGCTTCTGGGCACCGGGTTCTGTCAACTAATCGCGTACTTTGGACTGAAAATTCCAAGACTCGGGTATCGAATGAGTCTTCTGGGTATCCTATACGGCATTTTCGGTGGCTTGCTATTTGTGATAGGTACACCCAGATTAATACAAGTGGTAGGTCAGAATTCAGATTTCGGGGGTACGTACTTTGTCCAGCTCTACACGACACTCGTCTTCTTGATCTTGAGCGTCGTGTTCGCACTAACATCTCCAAGACTCTTCAAAGCCGCACTGCTCGGGCGCGAGTCTGGCTGAATTTTGTTTAGAGATTGACCATCACTAAGTTAGGATTGAAACGGTGACCAAAGCATATCGTCCGCATGGTATTAACTGCCCCAGTATTGAATATCAACAATCCAAGTTGGATAACACCTTGCGGGACATCTGCTCCACCTGCTCTCGCAGTTCTTTTTGCCGCACTATCCTATCATTACGTTCCATCGATCCAGCGGTAATCTCTGTGTGTGGTCGTACGATTGCACGGTAAGAATGACCAGGACGGTGTAGTCGATTGGGTCGGCCAAAACATTGTGAACCAACTGCCTTGGTGAAAGTCCTCAAAGGATTAACTTGCTGAGCCGTAGATTCTGATTCAGCCAATTTTCCCCTTTTTTCTATCCGTGAAGGACCGGTGTTCTACCGCTGTTCGAACGAATAGAGGAGTTGAACCTTAGTTTGAGCTGGGAAGAGAAATCGAGGCTCAGAGCTTTTTACAGGGTTGGAGGCTAGGAACAACTTCTCCTGATTGTTCGCCTCTACGACAACGCTATTCGACTTCTCGACCCGGAGATGAATCGCCTCGTCTATCAAATCTAGGCGACTTATCACCTGCTTTAGTTCGTTCAGTTCCTCGGCCGAAACAAAGAGGATTGTTTTCGGGCACATATCCAAAATTGTAGAGTTGGATGGGTTCCAGTTACTGCTCAGGTCGCGCGGCGATGGCGGGCATTACTGGCAATTCGCCATGACCCGGGGACGTGGTCCGGATCTGCTCGAATTGTTTTCTCGCCTTTTCCATCTTGGGATATACGAATTCCCTGAAACCCGTCACAATAAACTCGTCTGGTCTGTATGGATCATTCAAAACGCGTAGTCCTCTCAAGGCCCAGTCGTAATCCCTGCCTGTGGTTTCCAAGTAGAATCCGATCACATCGTTGTAGTACCAGTCTCTGAACCCCTGTTCCTTCTCATGCCAGCCCCATCTGCTCAATAATTTCCGAGTGAAGCCTGCGCGTTTGCCAATGTTGTAGAACCAGTTTCGGGCGAGCCATTTGGGAAGGTCGAATCGTATCTGTCTGCCGAACAGGTAAAATTCTGGTTCGTTAATGTGCACGTAACTAATTCTATCCCCGTTTTCCTCGTCGATGTTGTACCTGACTTTGTCGCGTTCCAGCTTTTCATCATCGGTCAATAATTGGGCGGTGAAGAATTCATCCTTGACGGCCATAACCTTGTGAAGGTTCCGAATAACCGCCTTCGTTGCAGCGTATCCACGGTCCGGCCGATCCAGCTTGAACACTGCCTCCACACGGTTCAGATATTTCTGCGCATAGCTAGGTCCATCCCATAAGATGAGATCGTAGAGGCGTCGTGCAAGATGCTTATTCGTCTCGTCATCAAATCCCATCCTTCCGACAGCCTCCTCGACCATCTTACGATATTGCCGTGCCATATTGGGACCCTTCCACCATTGCCAATAGGCATGCTGGAGTGAGCGTGTCTTCCTTTCAAGGATCGAATTGTAATCCTCTCGTCCCCCATACGCCATCAAGACCTCTGGCTCTGCAACAATATTCTTCAAGTCTAGCAAGTTCGGGTCCGCGACAAGTTTGCGGCCGAGCCTGAAGGCTTCCATGTTCCTCGGCCGTTGTTTTGGACTGACTGTTTCCATGATACTGTCGACGAGGTTCTGTTCGCTGACCGGTATCAGGCCCTTCTGGAAAGCAACTCCCAACATTATCGTGTTGGAGAATAGTTTGTTACCAAAAACTAGCTCCGAGATCTCGCCGATCCGACCGCCAAAGTAATCGTCGTTGTTAGTATGCTTCTGAATATTATCCTCGACATCAGGTGGATAGTTCATCATCCCAGCTAGCATCGGTATAGTTGGGACCCTGCTGGTGTTGACAACAGCAGACGTCCTGTTATGGCTTGCATAAACCAAACTTCTCTCAGCCTCAAGCATGTCGATGCCTAAGAGAAGGTCGGCCTTGCCATTCGGCACAATCGTTGATATCTTCGCGTCCCCCTTCGCGAAGCTTATGTGGGCACTGACGGCACCGTTCCTTATTGCCAAGCCTTTCTTGTCGTTGAACCTCACGTCATAACCGGCCTTTGTCCCGGCTCTAGCTAATGTCGAGGCGGTGACCCCGACACCCATTCCTCCGACTCCGCTGACGTAGATGTTCCAAGTATCGTTGAAACTGCGGACCGTTGTAGGCTGTGGAATATCGTCCAACGGGATCTTTCTTGCACGTGCCCTCGGAGGATGCGATCTGGTAACGATTACGTTCTCGAAAGACGGACATGCCATTATTTTTGTGCAGTAGGTATCGGACACGCACGTAGACTGATCGATTCCGATCTTCTCCCCGTAGTCCGTGTCGATGATCGTCAACCCTGGACAGCCGGTGCCCTTCGTGCATTCTCGGCAGTTCTCGCAGACTTCTTGGCTAATATTGACGAAGACTTCACGTGGAACAAAGCCCTGCTTCTCGACAATCTGAGCTCTCTCGGCCCGTTTTCGCCGGTGAAATGTTATCCCACACTCCTTGTCAGCAATTACTACTTTGACACCCGGTTTTTCGAAAGCCTTGTCCAGCTCCGCCATGTACCGTTTCCTATTCGACGGCGGCAATCGCTTAACGTAGACCTCATGCCCATTCCACAAGCGGCTCACCCGGTCCCAACTGTCCTTTGACTTCGGTCGTCCCATAGCCTTCACTATTCCCTCGATATCCTGCGCGACAGTCTTGTCACCCATTATGTTGTGACCAGAGGCAGGCGTAGGCTGATGCCCTGTCATCGCCGTAGTCTTGTTATCGAGTATGATGTAGAGAATGTCCTGGCCTTCCTTGATCGAGTTTGAGATCGCGGTTATTCCACGCCAGAAGAAAGTGGAATCGCCCATCAATGCGTACTGCTTGTTCGTGACGAATGGGTCCATTCCACTTCCAGCTGCTCCTCCTAGCCCCATGGCGGTGAGATTGTACATTTCAGCAAAGGGTGGAAGGAAAGACATCGAATAGCATCCAATATCCCCATGTGCAAAGATGTCCTTGTGCGCAGGCTGGTCACGCATCTTCTTGACAGCACTTAGGGTCTCACGGTGGGGACACCCTGCACAGAATCCAGGCGTGCGAGGAGGTACCAATAATCCGTAGGCCTTGATCTCTGCAATTAGATCCAGTTCTTGATTGATCCGTTTCTGGTCTATTTTCGTGGCCGGATCGCTCATGTCCATGACCAGATGTCCAACCTTTTCGATCACCATGGAGGGTGTGAAGCCTCCCTCCTCCGGAAATCCGTCCCCATCCGGGAAGGCTTTCCCGTAGACTTGGGGAGTTGTCTTCACGTGCCCTTCTTGCATGAGATCTCGGAGGATCCCCTTGATCTGGTTCTCGATGAACGGACTCTTCTCTTCGACTACGATAATGTTGTCAACCTGGCCTGCAAGCTGCTCGACGATCTCGGGTTCGATTGGAAATGTCACAGCCAGTTTCAGTAACGGGAATTGCTTGTCACATCCGAGCTCCCAGAGGGCCTGCTCCAGGTAACTGTACGATATCCCGGCGGCCACAAAACCGATCCTATGTCTTGTCTTGTCATCGGAATACAGCAGCTTGTTGAGTTTGTTCTGTCGAACGTACTCGTTGACTTTTGGAAATCTTACACGGATAATCTGTTTTTCAAGATCCCAAGTATTCGGTGGGATACTGACTCTTCCTGGAATATCGATCTTTGAAAGATCCAAAGAAATCGGATTCTTGAAACTAATCTCGGGCGGCTGGTTCTCGTAGACTCTAACATTTCCACCGCCCTCTGCGAGATAGGTTGTGATCAGATATCCGACAACGAGATTCGAAAATATGGATAGTTTGAGTGCTTCGCCAATCCAATCCTTCAACTCTTGCGGAGTGCTGGGCTCCATCACGGGCATCTTCAAATGCTGCATCAATTGTCGGCTGTCGCCCGCGACTTGGGTGCTGCTTGCATGTGGATCGTCTCCACAGACGACCAAGGCGCCTCCACGCTTGCCGCTCAACCCAAGCTTATCCGCATAATTGATGATATTGATTGGATCTGCAGCAACGTTCAATCCAACGCTCTTCATCACAGCCATCGCATTGACCCCGACGTCCAATGCGCCGTTCAACGCAGCTGCACCCTGGCTCTCATCATTCGTCAACTCTCCCCAGAGACCGTGTTCTCTGAGAATGTCCGCGTTCTCTTCGAGAATCGTGTAAACCTCGGCAACCGGGCTTCCCGGATATCCAGCGATGAGCCCGACCTTGCTTTCTAGGGCACCTTTTACGATGAGTTCGTTCCCGTTGAAAACATTGGTGCCCGAGCCTTGGACAAAACGCTTGTCCGTCATGGGAACTACTAGTAACTCGATAACTAGACGTAATAATCCTTACTAGGTTCTGTTACCTTATCCGTTGGAGTAAGGTAGCTTCGGAGCATCGACTTGAGGGATGACCACAGTCGTTAGGTTCCCTTTCATTGCTCCGCCTTTTGCCCGTGTAGAAACAAAGATATGACTAGGCCGGAGGCTCCGCGCCTTTTCCCGGCTCCTTCAACTTGTACTTGTTGAATATCTCCATTGCAGGATCCTTCCTCATATCATGATCCTTGTACAAGTGATCCTGTAGTTCGCCATAACTGTTGAAGGTCCTCTCGGTTCCTCGTACCGCGCACAGGAAGCACTTGATAATGTCCTTGACCAATTTTCGAGGACCCGAATAGCAATCGACCGTGATTTACCACGAGATAAAAAAGGACTTCGACACCAAATTCGTCTGTTTGAATGGAATAATGTATGAGTTCGAGCCTGGAAAGCCAATGCTACAGTCGGTTCTCCGAGTCAATCAAGTGTGCACACGATAGTCAAGAGAAGGAGAGATTCGGACTGATGCTCGGGTACCGAAGTTCTTAAGACCTAAACAATCGACGCGATTTTTGCGCGAAAAAGTGTAGGGAGGCGAGAAGACAGAATGTGTAGCACCTGCGCAGCGCATAACCCACAGAAAAAGAAGAAAAAGTAAGGTAGATATCGTCAAACGAGGCGGTCTGAAATGCCTCTTTTTTCTTCCCACGTTCGCC
>VBBA01000024.1 GCA_005888675.1 Candidatus Bathyarchaeota archaeon
AACATGTGGACCTTGTCATGCTTCCGAGTGAATGGGTCGACCGTTATCCCCAGGCCGCCGTTCCTCGGACCCACTTTGGCATTGGGCTCGGCCCAAGTCCAGAATTCCTCGTTCCCCATGGGGAAACTGAGAATTTTCCATTTGGAGGGGTCAATCGTTCCCGAGGATAGATTGTCATAAACTCCAGATTCGAGCTCCTGCAAGGTCTCTTCTGGAATGTGGTTGATTAATTCTGATATAACCCTTTGATGAACAAACGGCTGTCTAGGTCCAGAGTCACTAGGGAGCAAGCTTGACCGTCGACTTAGTCAATCTCTTGGCTCCCAACACGGCAAGGAATATTCCGAGTCCCGTAAGCACTATAGTCGCGCCGGAAGCAGTGTCGAGGATAATGGACATCGGGAGGCCGATAATAACGCTGATGATCCCGAATACTGGGGAGAGGATCATCGTCTGTTTGAAAGACCTTGAGACTTGGACGCTTGTTACAGCGGGCAGAACCAAAAGTGCTGAAACAAGCAGGACCCCTACGATCGGAATCGAGGCGATGACGACGATTCCTGCCAACACACTGATCAAGTAATCGAAGAATGACGTTTCTACTCCTGCCGCCCGAGCCTGAACCTCATCGAAAGTTGTGTACACCAGTTCCTTGAAGAACACAAAAATTAGTCCTAGTGTGATGGCTAGAATCGCCGACGCTAGTATGATCTGGTTGCTCGTTACGAGAAGAATGCTTCCAAAAAGCAGACTCTCAAGGTTGATCCCGAAACCACGGGACAGGCTCAGCAAGACTATTCCGAAGGCTAGACCTAGCTGCAGGAACAGCGCGACAGCAGCGTCACCAGCAACCTTTGCAGAGCGGATCGCTTTTGTTATTCCGATCGATCCCAGAACGACAACAACTGCCGCAACCCAGATCGGGAAGACGTCAAGATAATTACCTAAGGCGATACTGAAGTAGCCCAGGGAACTCAGGTAGTAGCCTAGGGCGAGTCCTCCAAAGGCCGTATGCGCCAGGCCGTCGCCAATTAATGAGACTCTTTTCAGAACCACAAATACGCTTAGGATGGAGCTCAGTACAGCGATTATCGTGCCGATGATGAATGCTCTTTGAATGAAGCCGGCCGACAATAATGTGAAGAATGTTTCAAGCGTGGTCGTGATGCCGCACCACTTCGATCGGATAATCATACGTCTTGGCGAGTATGGAACTGCTTGTAAATTCGGAGGTGTCCCCGCAGAAGAAAAGTGTCCTGTTGATGCACACCACCCGCTTCGCAAGCGTTGTCACAATGCCAATATCATGAGAAGAGAGGATCAGTGTAACCCCTGACTCTTGGTTCAAACGTCCCAGAACGTCGTAGAACTCTTTCCTCGAATGAGCGTCGACCCCGCTGGTCGGCTCGTCCAGAAGTAGAAGCTCAGGATCGCTCACTAGTGCCTTCGCAAGGAATACCCGTTGCGACTGTCCCCCTGACAAAAGGCCGATCCGACGATCTTTCAGATCAAATAATTCGAGTTGTTCAAGGACCTCCTTGACCTTCTGATGATCCTGCTTTCCCAGGCGATGAAAGAGACCAGCTTTCGGGACACGTCCCATGAGGACGGTTTCATAGACTGTTGATGGGAAGTTGATGTCTCTCGGTTGGGCCTTCTGGGGGACATATCCTACGCGTCGCAGCCCGTCACTCGATATTGGCTTGCCGAACAATCGAGCTTCACCAGTTGTCGGCTTCACCAAGCCTAGCACAACGCTTAGGAGAGTGGATTTTCCAGCTCCGTTGGGTCCGATTATCCCAACAATGTCCCTCTGATAGACTTGAAGGCTGATGTTCTCTAGTGCTTGAACTCCGCCTTCGTACTGGACCCCTACCTTTTCGAGGTCTACTATGCTGCTGCTATTGGCAGTCTGCATTGTTGAGCGCGAAAGTTATGACGGAAAGGTCCTCTACCATCTTAATGAGATAGGTCTTCCCCAAGATCTGATCCGATCGACTCAGCCCTTCTATCGGGTCCATCCGCATTAGCTTTGCATGCGTCTGACTTGCGATTGATTGGGAGACGGCTGGATTCTCCAATGACTCGTATCCGACGACGCAGAGATGGTTTTGATTGACTACGTTGACTACGTTTTGTATGTCGCTGGGGGTCGGCTCTTCCTCGAATGGTCCGGCTATTGGGATCTGAACCAGATTATACCGGTTTGAGAAATAGCTGAAGGCTTCATGGAACGTGACAAATTTCCTGGTTTGAGTTGCAGTGGTCGAGCTGATTATTTGCGAGTTTAGATTATCCAGCTTGGAACTGTAAGCCCGAGCATTCGCTGTGAAGTACGCTTGATCCGCCGGGTCGGCCTTGATGAGGGCCTGTAGAATATTGTTGACTTGCTGCTTTGCCAATACCGGGTCGAGCCAGACATGCGGATCCATCACCCTACCCTGCCGTTGAAATTGCGGGGGCACGGGAATAAGTGGAATGCCTTGACTGGCATTGACCAGTAGCAAGTTATTGTTCCCTGCCGCATTCACAACCTGCGAGATCCAAGGTTCCAAGCCAGCTCCATTGTAGACCAGAATTCTAGCGCTCGCCACTTGCTGGATCGAGGAGGGGGTAGGTTCGAACGAATGCACATCAACGGTCATTGGGACCAATAGTGATAGGCTGATCTTGTCGCCTCCAATGTTCTGAGTGAAGTCATACTGTGGATAGAAGGTGGCAAGAACCTGGAGTTTGCTCGAAGATGAAGATGTGTGGAAGATCAAACCACTTTGATAGAGTGCGAAGGTGGTGCCGCTGGCGGCCATGACTAAGGTGAATATTACCCCGACCAGCAGGATTCTCTTAGCCACCATACGTGTTCTGTCAGGTGACATGCGGTTAATACAGATAAGGTTGTTCTTATTAATTCACCTAGGCAAAATTATAAGAGGTTAATAACCCTCTTTTGGATAGGACAGTCTCTTGACAATAGTTAGCCTCTCGATCAACGAGGACCTCCTCAAAGAAATGGAGGTCATGATGAAGGACCTGGGGTATACGGGAAAGTCGGAATTGATCAGAGCCGCGGTGAGGACTCTGATCGCAGAAAAGAAAGAGCAGGAAGGAATCACCGGTCAAATCAGCAGCATACTGATTGCGTCACACAATGAGGAGGCCGAGGAAGTCGTAACGAGCCTCAAGCATCAGTTCGAGAGGGTCATCAATGTCCACCTGCACAGTAAACAGGAAAGCGGAAAATGCGCAGAAGTATTCATTCTGAAGGGTGCAGCATCCGACATCAAGCGGATGCTCAATGAGTTTCAGAAGAATCGCAAGATCGACTACGCGAAACTTGTTCCCCTGTAGAACCTTTCTACTCGCGCGCTACTACTTTTTCTCTTTCTTCTTCTTGGGCAGCCACTCGCCTAGAGAGTCGATATCAATCTTCTCCGCTTTCAACGCGGTCTTCAAACCTTCATAGACCGCGGCAAACGTATAGCCGGCTCCCAGCCGAATCAGATGATGAACCACTGGTTGCTCATGCAATTGGTAAACGTTTTCCCTAGGAAATGACGTGTTAAGCCAGAAAATTATGGGATTCTTTACTTTACCATTGAAGGGGACGAGACGATTCGCAACTAGATAATTCGGCGGATCATCATAGGCCTTGAGCCTTTGGTCGAACTCGAAACTTTGTCCGACTTGGATCATGGCGGTCCCTCTCCTAGCATGCAATGCGACTTGAGGAGAGAGGATGCAATTGGGGCATTTTGCGAGCCAGTCCCTCACCTGAACTTCGAGAGCCTTTACTTGGTTATCGTACGAACTCATACGACTCTAGCATTTGCTCGCACGATAATAGAGTTGTCGTTATCAACCGATCATAGACACGATAATCGTGGGAAATCCGACTAGTGAACTAGTTGTCGTTGAAAGGTGCAGTGTCCTCAGATTTTACTCGCTTAATTTTTGTTCGGTCCTTCCTTCTTGGCCGCTTGTGATCGCCAGAGGTAAAGTGTTGCGATCGAACAATAAGGTCGCCACGCCTCCCTCAATTTCTCCATTCTCTCTTTGGAGGGTAACTTACGCAGACGATAGACTCTCTGGATCGCTTTCTGGACTCCCAGATCATCAAAGGGTAAAACGTCCACGCGACGGAGGGAAAAGATGAGAAACATTTCAGCCGTCCATCTTCCAATACCGCGTACCTCATCCAGTTCTTCGATAATTTTCTCGTCCTCCCCCTGACTGATTTTTTTCAGGTCTAGCCGTCCAGAGACGATCCTCTCGGATAGGTCTTTGATGTAGGAGATCTTTTGCGGCGATAGGCCAGCGGATCGAACAGCACTTCTCCTAGTGTTCAAATATTGTCGTGGAGTTGGGTAGCTTCCATTGTACAATCCCTTGAAGCGTCCGAGTATTGCTCGAGCGGCATTGCCGGCAATTTGTTGGTAGACTATCGAGGCGACCAGAAACTCATAATGTCCCTCGGCGCCACTTCTATCGAAATCGAATCTTCCAACCTTTTCCATTAACAGGCCGAGTTTTGGATCCTGCTTCTTGAGGTGCCTAACTCCTGAAAGCCAGACCTTTCGATCATCCAGAGACATCAATGGGGACAACTAGTTCCCGGATGATCTTCTTCGGAGCATGCTCTCTTCGAAGAGAGCCACGTCGCGAAAGTACTGCTGTGCGAGTTCTGGAGCGGCAGGGTTGGTATACAACTCTGCCACAGGATGATCGATCAAAGACACGATCTGGACCGCCACCTCATTCGCAGACTGGACTCGTTGCGGACCAAGAGTGCTCCCCGCCCTGACTGGGAACGGTGATCCCGCGACCTTTTGGAAATCAGTGTCCACCACCCCGGGCATCACTGTCGAAACGTGGATTCTGGGATACTTTGCCTTCAGGTCAACCCGAAGGTTAGCAGTCAACACGTTTACGGCGCTTTTCATCGCACTGTAAATCGATCTGTAAGGGATCAATGGCACTCTCCCCAAGAAAGAGGAGACGTTGATCAAGTGTCCCTGACCCCGCTCCTGGAAGTGTGGCACTATTGTCTGCATACCATAGAACACGGACTTGAGGACAACAGCAACTATCTCGTCAAATTCTTGGTCCGTCAATTCCATCACCGATTTCGTTATACCACGGCCCGCATTGTTGACCCACACATCCACATGTCCAAATCGTTCGAGCGCGACGTCTTTCAAGTGCTCGACGTCTTTTCTCCGAGTAACGTCAGTCGTCACGGGAATAGCATTAGATCCGATCCCACCAGCAACCCGTTTCAACTCATTCTCTCGTCTCGCACCAAGCACAAGCCTGTGCCCCTTTGCTCCCAGTTGTTTTGCCAATGCTTCCCCGATCCCACTGCTGGCTCCAGTTATCACGGTCACTTTTTCATTCATGAAAGCTCATCAAGACTTGAATCTAGCTTCTTCCGAATTGGCTTGGACCTATTCTGAAGGGATCTCTGGCTCAGGGGCCTTGTTGGTAAGTGGTGGTTCCCACAATTCGATCCGATTGCCCTCCGGGTCGGTCACCCATCCGAACTTTCCATACTCAAGATTCTCTGTCTTTCTATCTACGCGTACCCCCTCGCGCCGAAGTTCTGCCAACAACTTGTCGAGATTCTTCACTCGATAATTGATCATGAACTGGCGTTTCTTAGAATGGAAATAGGAAGTGTCATGGGGAAAAATCGACCATACAGTATAACCAACACGTTTCGAGCTCTTCCTGGGTTGCCATGTGAAGAGAGCCACATTCTCCTCTGTCTTTATCCCTAGGTGCTTTCTATACCAATCCGACAGCTCCTTCGGCTTCTTCGCCTTGAAGAAGATGCCGCCGACCCCAACAACACGCTTCCTGATGTGACTCATGGATTTTCCTGGCATTGTCCAGTTATCCCAATGACAACGCTTCTTATCAGTTTTCATCCTTGGATTTTACTAATCCCAATAAAAGAACCGCAGAGGAAAGGGATAATTCGTTAGGGTCAAATTACTGATGTAAGCAATAGAAGTCGCCCTTGAATCGACGGTAGGCTATTTACAAAAAAATGGAGTCCCAACCAGTTCTAGAGAAGAAGGCACATCCGGAAAAGCCGAGCTATAGGCGGGTTCTCTCTAACCGATCATTCTCACTTCTCTGGATTGGCCAATTGGTCTCTCAGTCTGGAGATTTCATCTTCGACGTCGCCGCCCTCTGGCTCGTTCTCCAACTCACCGGGGACACACTGAAGGTCGGAGTCGCCGTTGCATTCGTCCTCTTGCCCGCGGTTGTGGTCGGCCCTTTTGCCGGTGTCTACATTGACAGATTCAATCGCAGAGACATCATGATCGCAGGAAACATATTCCAGGCAGGCGCAGCCATCGGAATAGCCGTATCCTACTCAATTGGAATCTTGAACTTCCCGGTCCTATTGATTCTATTGTTCGTCCTGAACGCTGGCGCACAATTTGTCCGACCAGCAGTCACTGCAGTCGTCCCTAGCGTTACCGGCAAGGAAGATCTAGCAGTAGCCAATGGTCTCTTCTCACTAACTTCCTCCATCAACCAAGTAGCAGGGTATGGCATCGGAGGAGTTATCGTCCTTCTGTTCGGTCCGACCCTTCCCATACTCTACGATGCTCTGACGTTCGTCTTCGCAGCGTTGGTGATCTCAATGATCGCCAGGTCCCGATGCGCGATTCCAAACACTCTCTCGACACCGGGAAGCCCCTTAGCAGCATCGTCATTCAAGCAGAAGTTCTCGGAGGGATTGAAATATATTCGAGGCTCTCGGTTCTTGCTTGAGCTCGTAGTCGTAGGCGTGCTCCTCAACTTCTTCGGCACCGGCGTCTTCGCTCTACTCGCCCCGTATAGTAGAGATGTCATCCATGGAAATGCAGGCACCTATGGAATCTTGTTGGCAATGTTCTCACTCGGGATAATCCTCGGATCCATCTTT
>VBBA01000025.1 GCA_005888675.1 Candidatus Bathyarchaeota archaeon
TAACATTCGTTCGTGAGGTACGAGATTGAAAATTAATTGGACAGGAATAACCCTACCACAAGTCGCCTAATTTCGATTCTGACGTTCGGTTCCCTCTTTCCAATCCTGTTCTTCAGAATCACAGATCCCCAGGGCACAATATTCTGGTTCTATTCCGTCTTGATGACTGGGTTCATCATTCTAACTTATGTCATGACGAAGGGTTACGTTCCGAAACCTGATGTGGGCTATCGGCCCGAGGTGAGCGTGATTATTCCGGCTAAGGATGAGGAGGAGGCGATCGAGGAAACACTTGCAAGAGTCTTTCGCGCTGATTATCCAGTGTCGAAACTAGAAGTCATCGCGGTAGACGATGGAAGTACTGATCGAACGTGGGACCGACTACAGAAAGTGAGAAACCGTCTGGGCGTCGGTGATCGATTGACTCTCATCAGGAATGCGGGGAACAAGGGTAAGCGGGCGGCGATGGCCATTGGGGTTAGGAAAGCCAGGGGGGAGATCCTGGTTTGTATTGACAGCGATAGTTTTGTTGATAGAGACGCAATCAAACTGTTGGTTCAACCATTCACCGATCCTACTGTGGTTGGGGTCTGTGGTCATGGTGCGGCGGCCAATACAGATGAGGGAGTGCTGCCGAAGCTCCAGCACTATTGGTATCAGGTCATGTTCAGGATTTTCAAAGGGATGGAGTCACGATTTGCGAGCGTAACCTGCTGCTCGGGATTGTTATCGGCGTATCGAAGGAACATGGTCCTTGCTGTTCTGGATGACTGGTTGAATCAGACGTTCATGGGACGACCGATGCTTATCGGTGATGATAGGGAATTGACAAATCTGGTCTTGAAGGGGACCGAGGGCAAGTTTGTGCGTTCATCCAGCGATGGGAGGCTAATTCCAGTCTTGCCATTGTCGGCTCGAGATGCGAAGGTGGTGTATCAATCAAACGCCGTAGCATATACAATCGTCCCGACGAAATTGCCTGAGTTCTTACGGCAACAGCTTCGATGGAAGAGGTCGCACATTCATGGTTGCATTAATGCGAGCAAGTTCATGTGGAGGAAACCATTGCCTGCTGCCGCTTCCTTCTACCTGTATCAGTTTCTGGTTTACATGAGCACAATTGTAAGTGTCATCTGGCTGGTGGTGCGTCCTTTGCAGGGAGATGCTCTTTCTGGCCTTGTGTTTCTAGCGGGCAACATGTATGTCGCGTTTCTTTCAGGACTGAATGTTTGGAAGCTGTCGAAAGCGCCGAAAGAAGCGATTCCTTACACGGTTGGGTTTGTCTTCATCTCAGTATTCCTGTCTCTGACAGTATTGATCTATGGATGGCTGACACCGTGGAAGGGAGGATGGATCACCAGAACCGCTCAAGGGACAAATCCTTGGGAAGAGACCTTGTCTCATCCTACTCCACTTATCCGGGCTAATCTTTCAGGTGAAAGCAATCCGACACCTTAGAGTACTGTTTGCCTTCGGAATTCTCTCTCTCGTAATCCCGGTACACGCTTTTCCATTTGCTTCGCCTAGCCTTCCTGTTGGAATGGTTAGTTTCACGTTTGATGATGGTAGAGATGGTCAGAGGACGATTGCCGCGGACCTTCTAGGCTCGTACAGTATTCAGGCTACGGCTTTCGATTATGTTTCTAGTCTGGCGAAGGGTCGAGGTTTCATGACACTTACCCAGCTTAGGGAGCTGAAGGATGTCTATGGATGGGAGATTGGTGATCACACTTACACTCATCCCAATCTGGACAGCATGACGGGGCAACAGTTGCAACAGGAGATCGTTGGGTCGAAGACTGAGTTTACCAAGCTTGGTTTCGACGTCACGACCTTTGCTTATCCATTCAGTCATGGTCGGGGGAACGGAGCCGTGACCCGTCTGATTAGGCAGAATTATCTCGGGGCTCGATCGGCCGCAACCAGTCAGAGGGCTTACCTTTACGACGGCTCGTCTGACGTTTACAATATTGTTGCGAACAATGTTGCTAACACAATAGCTCCGGGGACGGTGGAGGGGTGGATTGATCGGGCTGTTTCACAGAGGAAGCTTCTGGTTCTATTGTTTCACCAGATTGTGGAGGACAACGCCTCCTTCGACACGTTCTACCTGGCTGCCGACTTGAGCGTAATTGTTTCCTATGTGCATGAGAAGATTGTTCAGGGAGTGCTGGAGGCGGCCTCCTTCAGGCAGAGCATCGAGACATTATCCAAGGCAGGGACGACAAACGTTGCGTCTCTTGTCCCAATGGAAGGGTTGTTTTTCGGAATCATTGGAATTGTAGTTGGAGGATTAGTCAGCGTCATGATGCTTCGCATCCGAACAACACCTAAGAGGCGGCTTCCCAGCGACGGTCACATACACTGCCAAAGTCACAACACCATCATGATCGCACGGGCCGGGCTGAGATTGGAGAATCGTACGCGCTCGTTTGGTCATCTGATCAGAGGAGCTGGTTTCAGGTGAAATCTAACCGGGTTATTCCCGGAGTGCTAATCGTTACCGGGGTATAGCAGCCGCCAGGGTTACCAGTGTCCCAGATTACATTGACATGTGCTAGATACTGTACTGTGGGAGTCAAGTTTGCCTGGTAGAACTCTGAACCGCTGCTGACCTTCACGATCACACACTCACTCTCACGACTCATAGTGAAGGGTAAGAACTATGGGCTCGTGCTATTGCATTGCTGAAATTGAGGAGAGAAATGAATCCGAAAGCTCTATTGCTGTTCACGTTCTCAGTGAACTGCGTCGCCCTAGTCGTTAGCATCCTCTTCCTTCTAGTGGGACCGTTAGAGCTTCGATGGATCTTCGCCGTGTGGAGCGTCACATCCAGCATGCTCCTCTACTTTATCGCCATGACCTACCGGGACATTAGGCGACGACAAATGATCAACCGATGGATCCTCAAATGAGGAATCATGTCATTGCCGGGTACTGTCATATCCAGCCTTCCTGCTGATGAGAGGTGCGAGACGGCTCAAGTGTGTTGGGAACGAGGCACGGCGGTGGGAGGTGCGATTATGCGCGCATAAGATTGTGCCTGAAAGAGCATAGGGATCTCCTTTCCAAGAATCAATAATCCGCCGGCGCCATACACCGAATAGCCCCTCCCGACAAAATCGCTGACTCTCCATCTGCTAATGTGACTTTGAAAGGGATTGTCGTCGTAAGGGTCCTGTCTGAAGAATCTGTTCGGCGTGGATACTATCACCATGCGACTCACACGCTCGAGCTCTTCTAGAAGTCGGACACCATCTTCCTTCGGCAGGTGCTCAATCACCTCCAGCGACGTAGCCAAATCGAATTCATCAGATTTGAATGGAAGAGGGAATTTTCTCAAGTCGTGTTCGATTAGCTGATCATACATGCCGGTCCTTCTGCAGAACTGCAGGTATGGATCGAAACCGTCGATCCCTACGACTCTATTTGGCTCGCGATAAATCCGAGCTAATGCGCCAACTATTCCTCGGCCACATCCTGCGTCCAAGACGCTTTCCAAGTCCCTGGGCACGAAGTGAAGGAACAAGTCGAGAAAAGAGTGAGTCCAAGTCACTTCGGGCCGCCCTAGATCGGAATTATTGCTTCGATAATGCGTGAGCTGCGCACCACGGCTCAGTTAAGAGTCACCTTGGCTACCTTCAACTCTTGATTCATGACCGAGAGTGGAGCGATGAACGTGCTAGGTAACAAGCGATTTCTCAGTTTATAATTCAGATAGGCTTCGTTGGCAATATTTCGGAATCTTCTAGTTATGTTCCAGGATCCAAGGGACGCCCCGGTCATAGTACCAATCTCGAAATGGACAAAAGAATGGTGACCGTTTGAATTTGCGAACTGCAAAAAGAGGTCGACATCCTCCACTCCGTTTATGTAAGTTTCATCAAATAATTTCCCATGCGACTTTCTTACGAAATTAGTGTTGAAGATGGAGAAGGCGGCCCCGTTCAGAAACCTAAACAGTATTTTGTACAAGAAACTAAATCTCGCTCTCTGGTCAGCTATTATGAAGTCAGCATGAAATTTTTTCTCTATTTGAATCTGCCTACGCCAATATCCACCTGCCAAAGCGTATAACCCGTTTCTTGCATAAGTCGATCTCGCGATGGCCATGGAGTAAGAGTTTCTCGCGATGCCTAGAGAGTAGGAGTGGTGACGTCCGGGGGGTTGCGCAAATACAACATCGCTGGTTAGGTGATTCTTGTTTGACAAACCAGTCACCAAGGCGGAGATATTGTCGATTTGGATTACATCATCATTTGAAAGAACTATCCATTTCGGATTGTAACTTAAGGCATGACTCAATCCCAGGTTACAGTTCCTGGAATAATTGAAGTAGGGATCTCCTACTCCACTTTCTACGAATACTATCTGTAATCCTCTAAAGATGCCCCTACATGAACTTGCGAATTTGCCATTGGAATCGGCGGTGGGAATAACCACGACAATATCCGGGTTTCCATCTACGGGTCGAATGATCGCGCGGCCGCTGGGTCTATTTTTCATCCAGTCTATCAAAGACTTCGGGTCGTTGAAAGAACTGTAGAATTTGATCAAGTCCTGCGGGTTAGAGCTGATGAGAAGACGGTTAAGATCAGAAGACTCCTCTCGACTCAGTTTGTCTTCAAACTCCTCAAGCATTCAATAGTTCATTAACGAATGCACAGACAGTTAATTTCCTGGGCAAAGTGCGGGAAGACGTGACTTTTTGGGGATATTCCAAGAGATGGAAAGATCAACTTGAAAGTAAAACGGGGTACGCGTATACTAGGCCGATGACTCCTCTCACTGGAAAGACACTATAACCGTTTTCGCGAAAATATTGTATGAGGTCGTTATTCATTGTTTCTATCATTATCTTGGGTTTGTGATCTCGTATGACATTCTTGCACCCAGCAATAACTGCTGTTTCCATTCCTTCAACGTCAATTTTCATCCAGTCTACTCTTTTGATCCCGAGCATTGATACGAGCGAGTCTACAGTTGTGACAGGGACTTTTGCTTGTGGCGCGAGGGAGTTAGCCTCGCTGTGAATCAATGTCGAGCCTGCCGGATAGTTTGAAGGCACATAGAGATACGACAATCCATTCTCTGCCCCCACGGCGCAACAAAGCGCAAGAGTATTGGCCGAACAATTTTCGATCACATTTGCTCTTAAGATCTGAAAAGTCTGCGGGTTAGCTTCTACGCTGATCACTTTACCGGTCGGTCCGACCTGCCTTGATGCGCGTAGTGTGTAGAAGCCTATGTTGGCGCCGATGTCGAGAACTGTCTGTCCTTTTCCCGCCTTGAATACTTCTTTGGTGTGAGGCTCATACAGTCCAAGCGCCATCAGGATCTCATTCACAAAGACTGGCCTAAATCGGACTAGGCCCAGTTGTGTGTCAGCCGCGACGGTGAAGCCGCTCCCGAATGCAACAAGTCGTGAGAGTAGTGGAAGACCATAGCCTCTCAAAATCATATTCCAAGCGAGAGAATTCAGCTTAGGATACTTTCTCATTATTTGCGATATGATACGAGAGATCGCAACCTGAAAACCAAGGGAAGGAGATGGTGACTCATCATAACTCAAGTGTGCATCATGGACCTTCGCCCCAGAGTCAGTACAAAAACGTGGACTTTTATTAAGAGGCAGCTTCATAGGCTTTGAAGGTGTCCTTCGCACATTTTTCCCAGCTGAAGCTTTGAACCCTTATCATGCCTCTCTCTGTCATTTGCTTCGCGAGTACTTCATCAGTGAGGATGTTCGTTGCTTCAGATGCGAATCCATAGGATCGAGTGGATCAATCACTATTTCTCCATCTCCCGGAACCTCTGGAATAGAGGCGGTATTTGAGGCAACGACTGGAAGACTTGTAACCGAAAGCATTGACAGGTCAATAACTGCTAGGAACCGTACACTTTTGGATTGAACCCGTCAATCAGTCCGCGCACGTATGACTCTGCGAGAGCACCCTTGCGATATCCGATGCCGCTATCCTGGAAGATCATTACCATGTGCGCTAATGCAATGAGAGGGAGAAAAGCTATAGTGAATAATACGAACCTCCACGGACTTGTATACTTCCTCATGAACAATATGCGACTCCGCGCAACGTGGTAGGCACGCTCGCTTGATGACATGTGTAAATTGCGAGTGCCTCGATAAGGCCACGTCCTCACGGGGACGTCATGCCATACGGTTGCTTTAGGGACCATAATTGCCTGGAAGCCTTCCCTAGCGGCTCTCGTGGAGAAGTCGGCTTCCGCCAGGTGTTGGACGAATCCGACCTGGTCGAAATCTCCGACCTCGTCGAACACGCGTTTCCTGACCATGAATGCATTAGGAATGTCATCGGTCAGGTAACAGCTCGCGGAGCCGTCGGGCTTTTCGGTAGAAAACCGGGTGATGCTTGTCAAGGAGTTCCGACTTACACCGCTGCACCAAACGTGTTCGGGGTTTCGAAGGTAGTACATTATCGGTCCCGCGATGCCAGCGTGAGGATTGTCCGACATTGCTTTGACAAGTTCAACTATTGCCTCAGGATGCACGACGTTATCGTCATCGACTAGGAAGACGAGCTCGCCTTTTGCATGCTTGCAACCAGCGTTCCTTGATCCGGAGACCATCTGCTCTTGTTCGAACCTGATCAACTCAACGTCCGGAAACAGGGCGGAAAGATGCTGAAAAGTTCCATCCGTTGAGGCATCGTCAACGACGATGACCTCGATACGCGGATAATTGCTGCGAAGTAGACTTTCAACACATCTTGTTACGGCGCTCTTTCTATTGTGGGTGGGAACGACGACTGATACGAGCGGGATGTTCGAGATTTCTTGATGCAGACTCATCAAGCTACTTTCCTAACAGAGGCGGCTCGGTTGGCTACCTTACGGTAAATGTGGTGGAGGCCGTAGCTATGGGATATACAAGTACGAAGGTGGCCGTTACATGATAAGTGCCTGTTGCAGAGGTTGACGCGGTTCCGGCAAACGGTTGAGTGAACGGATAGATGACTGAGACCTGACCATTTCCAGCGGAGTTGGTTGTTATTGTGGCGGTTTTCGATCCAGAAATCCCGCTTCCAGTGGGACCTGTCACCATTATTGTCACGGTGATCTTGGCGTTTGGAAATGAGTGGGTTATCTTCGCTGTCAACTGTAGAGTTGAACCTTGCTTGACATTGGATGGCGAGGCACTGATGCTGACAGAGTTGCTTAGACCAACCGAGGCGGAGTTGTTGATGCCGGTCGCGAATAGTGAATCGTTTGCGATAAACGCGGCGGCCATGACCATGATGAGTAATGTCATCACAGTGACGGATACACGGAGCAATCTTCCATCCTTACTACGTCCGGTAGCAACCGAGCCAATCAACCTAGAGAGTCTAGGAGTGAACGCTCGAATATTGCCCAGGAAAGACACTGCTACCGCAAGACCTCCGTTAACCTCGGTGATGCTTCTCTTAAGGCTTCTCGGGAATTTACATGGCTGAGAATGGCGATAAGGGCCACTGCGCTGCCCCAGACGTAGAAGAACGCAAAGTAGTTGGCAGCTGTGAAGGGTATCAAAAGTAGAAAGGTCGCAACGATTACCAACAGCTTCCTATCATCGGTCCTCGATTTTAGGGTCCTGTATACGAACCAGAAAACTAGCCAACTGGTGGTTATGATAGATATCGCCTTGATAAATCCCGGAGAAAATATCAGGTAGGGGGTCAGCCATCCACCGCCTACAAAATAATCGATACGTTGGATCTCAGAGACCAGGAATGCTGGTGGAAGTATCGCGAGCAGCGCACCCAAACCTAGTACTATGGGCGCAACAAACCCTGCAAGTATCTTGAATCTAACCTCCCGGCTGTCCGCGGTTATGACGTATGGGACGATCAGTATCCCTGGGATTCCCAGAGTGAATAGTCCGAGCGAGCAAAGCAGGCCAGCCCAAAAGTGTCTTGCGCTGAAGAACATGAATAGGCTCCAAACAATCAGACAAGCAAGGGCGATGTGTGAGGTCATTCCGCCCTCAATTGCCCAGGAAGTGGTCGGCAGGGCGAGGAATAGCGCGGCCGAGTATATTGCAACTTTCGGCGAAAACAATTGCATGAGCTTCCAGATTCCGACGGAGGTTAGAATTGCGTAAAATAGTGCACTCACATGAGTGGCCCATCCTGGGGATAGAAAGGTGAAGGGAACGGCGAGCAAGTAGGTTACGGGTCCGTACGTGCCTCCAGTACCTCCCCAAGGCGGGAGCCCATGTGTGTAGGGATTGACTCCACTGATTATGTATCTCGCGCCAGCATCAACAGTTATGCCGATGTCCGAAACCCAGCCAGTCAGCGGGATACCTTTGATTGACGATCGCATGTACGCTTGGAGAAATGCGAGCCCCACGGAGAACGTGGCTATCATCAAAAAGTACAGTTTCTGCCCCAGTCCGTCTAGCCGAAACTTGATTCCATCATCTTCGTCCCGCCACATGTTCCTAGCCAGGATTAGTGAGTTGATCATAGGAGTAGATAGAACGACGACAAGTATCAGACTCGGCACAAGCAGCGTGACCGGGATAACGAGAACCCACAGTCCAAGGGGGGCTTGTGCGTAGTAGAAGAAATAGGATGCGAATACCAGGTAGAGAGGGATCACTGCCACAGTGCAAAGTAGAATAATGCTTCCTTGTCGTGAGGTTCGGAATGGCAGTAGACAGAGAACGATTAGAAGGGGAAATGTCAGGTAAACATCGAACCAGGATGCCCAGTCAGGCGGTGTTGAGAGGGACGTTTCAAACGGGAGTGGGGCAAAGGATGCATATTTCAGGAATAGAAGGGACGCGGCATAGACCAGCGCGACACTAACTAGTGACAGATTCAGTGATAAGGAACGAATTATCAATTCAACAAGTGAGTGTTGTCTCAGGTCCAGTCTTGCCATCATGCTACAGCTTCAATCTTGACCTCGTCAGCACCTTCTGATATTTCCGGCACGGACAGAGTCGGCTCAGGCGCAAGCCCAAGGAGCTCCCTGTAACAATCCAAGTGTCTCTTCGCTATTTTCTCCCATACAAATTTTGTCAAATCCGGAGGAGTGGCCCTGTGCCGACGGATCCTATTGTTGTCGAGTGATTTTGCGATGGCGTTTGCTAGGTTCGTACTATTCCCGGGTTGGACCAATGTACCGCCGAGATATTCCACAACTTCCCTTACCCCAGGGAGGTCTGACGCAACAACTGGGAGACCCCGCGCGGCGGCTTCAAGGAGGACGATCCCGAAGCTCTCTCCTTCAACGCTGGGGAGAACGAATAGTCCTGAGCGCCTGTAGGCAAGGTCGAGCTCTTCCCGTGAAACGTCATCTCCACGCAGAGAGATCGCATCCTGAAGCTTCAACCTAGAAATCATGTCTACTACTCTGTTGTGATCAGGGCCTTCGCCGACGATCTCAAGAACCACACTCCTGCCGCTATTCCGAAGCTGCTTTATGGCAGCGATAAGGTATGGTAGTCCCTTGTAGCGTCTTAGTTGGCCGACGAATAATATCCTATCGCTGGAAGGCTCATGGTCCCGAGAGTGTCCATTGAGCTCGTCGGCGTCAATTCCGCAAGGAATAACTTTGAAGGGACCGTCAAAGTAAGACGTGAAATATTGTGCAAAGTCGTTCGTGTGGAAGACCATTA
>VBBA01000438.1 GCA_005888675.1 Candidatus Bathyarchaeota archaeon
CATTGTTGGATCGTCATGTCTGTCTTCATTTTCGCGATCAAGTCATCGTCTGCATAGATCCGAGCAGGGACTTTCATCCCAGGATTGTAGCTTGTCGGGACTTCCCAAATATTTGGCGCGATCTTCTCCAATGGAATATGTGCGCTCGAACGGCCTGGATGATGCTCTAGGGTTGTCATCTTGAGTATTGAACCTCCTATGGGGTGTTGGAAGCTGGATGAGTAGACGCTACCTATAAGTCTCATTTGGAAGGAATCTACAGGTCCAACAAGAAACGCAGAAGGACTCGGTCCCTTTCCCTTTGGATCGCCATCTGGTGATAGGTTACACCCTTCACCTCGATCTTCCGACCATGTTTTTCAGGATCGTAAGGTTCGCCGTTGGCTGTGCCAGTGAGATTGAGACTGTCCCTGCCCTGATTTATTACGTGGACGCCGAATTTGCCGAGCGCCTTCCCATCTATCTCGAACTTCAATAGCAAGGTTTCAAGGAAGTTGTAGAGGAGCTCCTCCTCATCATGTCCCTCAACTGTAATGTCTTCACTATTCCGAGGTGTGATCTTATCGGTGTACATCATAGTCTCGAAGAGGGCGATCCCGGCTTGGGCGAAAGCCCGCTCCATCGTTGGACCCCAAGCTTCAACGAAGGCATCTGTCATATGATCTAGGAAACGATATCCTTCCACTTGATCGCCCCTCAAACCTTGCAAAGTCAATCGTCCAAGAATTTGATCAGACGTTGGAACCGTTTATTAGGTCAATACAAAACGGGGCTTGCGACCTGAAGGCAACCAGGGGTAGTGCCGGGATAACTCCGAAACGGAGTCCCGTGGGCTGAGTGGATTAACCCCTGATTCATGGCATGTGTGGGTCTAGAAGCGCAGATCCCCTCTCTGTGGGGAGCGTTAGCCTTGAGAGCCTGTGGCCCTTATGGGCCGCGTGGGTTCGAATCCCACTCCCGGCGCCAATCCTCATCGGATAGACATCCGTTCTCGGACTCGGTAGCGACTAGGTAATGCTCTTCCTGAACTCTTTGATCAGAGCCGTGGGAGTCGGATCTACCCCGCGTAGGAATGCGAGATAGATTGAGACGTAATCGAGGAAGAAAATAGGACAGAGAAGACCCCCTAGGCGAGACTTGCTCCTAATACGAACATCTAACGCCTCAGTCTTAGTCGCTTTCTTGATGGTACTCCTGAACCCATCCATAATTTTGCTTTCAAAAGCAGATTCACCAGAGTCACGGATCAAAACAGGGGTTAGGTTGTTGGCCTCATGCCATGCCTCGATCTCATTATGTCCTGATTCTGGGAGTAGGTCGAATTTCGAAGGGACCTTACTATTCTCATTCAATTGATTCTTGAAACGGCGAGCGACACACCCCATGCGTTGCAACGCATACACAACGGGGAGATTATCCTTCAACGAGTAAGCGAACTGTTTGGCCTTGTTTCCGGATGAGTCGTTGGTAGAAGTGTAAAGTCGACGCAATACTGAGACTTCTTTTGCCGCCTCGCCTACTGCAGGTAGTAGTCTACCTGTCAAACCTGCCTCCTTCAAAACAATCGAACAAGCCGAGACCATTTGATACAACGCAGATCGAGGGGATACGCTAGGACGAATAGTGAGGAAAGGACGTTCATATCGCCTGCACAAGTCTATCAGGCGACCTCCTGTACTGATCGCAAAAGCGAGACAGCCACGCGACGTGGCCGCCTTATACAAACTGAGAGTCTCAGTTGTTTCACCCGAGTAGCTCAATGCCACCACCAGAGTGGTCTTGTTTACGAATCTCGGAAGTCTGGCATCACGTACCACGACAGCGGGAATCTTCAACCGCTCAATGAGCCAGTCAATGATAACATCCGCAGCTATAGCGGAGCCCCCCACGCCACCAAAGACAATTTGCTCGATCTCCCGATCGATGGTTATCCTTTGTCGGTTCTCCATAGACAGAGGGTTCAAGAGAAGTTCTGGGGATCTGTCAATTGCTCCGAGCATTCCTGAGGGATCAAGGCGAGCAATGACTCTAGGATTGTCGAGTACTCCCTTCTTCATTGTGGACTGCAGAAAAATTCCTCCATGGGAATGTAAGTGTTAGCTGGAAACGCAGA
>VBBA01000439.1 GCA_005888675.1 Candidatus Bathyarchaeota archaeon
ATGCAACGCTTCATATTCGAGTGCCTCAGCAAGGTCAACGACAGCCGCTCGAGCCACAAGTCTCTTGTCCATGCCGAGTGTCTTCGTGGGTCCTGAAGCTAATTGTCGAGCCACCTCGTCCACTGTCTTACCCAAGTTTTCTCTCGGCACGACTCGATTTACTAGGCCCAGTTGTTCTGCTTCTTTGGCGGGGACGGTTCTTCCCGTCATTATCAATTCCAGAGCACGCCCTTGTCCCACCATTTGAGTGAGAAAGTAGCTACTACCGGAGTCGGGTACGAGTCCTACTCCGACGAATGCTTGCTTTAACCCTGCGTCCTCGGAGGCTATTCGCATGTCGCATGCTAGGGCGATGCTGGCTCCGCTTCCAGCGGCTATGCCGTTCAGTTGAGCGATTATTGGTTTCTCCATGCCGCGCATTCGAAGGATTATTGGATGATACTTTTTTCGCAAATGGTCTCCCAGGGATGGGTGCTTTCCAGCGTCTTCGCCTTCTGCGTACCTTTCCTTGAGACCCGATATGTCTTCGCCGGCTGAGAATGCGCGTCCCGCGCCAGTGATGACTAGACATCGTATCCGATCGTCCTTTTCTATATCTCTTAGAGCCGTGTGGAATTCTTCGCCCATCTTGTCGTTTATTGCGTTTAATTGGTCGGGACGGTTGAGAGTTATCTTGCCTAGGGAGCGGGTCTTCTCTACAATTATTGTTTCGTGGGGGGTCATTTTCCTTGTTTCCATTATCGTCCTTTGAACTGGGCGGACCGTTTGTCGATGAATGCTTGCATTCCTTCTTTCATGTCCTCGGTGGAGAAGAGGAGGTAGAAGTTTCGTCTCTCGAACTGGAGTCCCTCGTCGAGTCCTGTTTCGAACGCTTTGAGGATGGCGTCTTTTGCGAGTCTAGTAGCTATGGGTCCTTTGTCGGCGATTTGTCGAGCGAGTTTCTTGGCCTCTTGATAGTAGGATTCGACGGGAACTACTCGATTTACGAGTCCATGTTTTTCAGCTTCTCGAGCTGTTATATGTTGACCAGTCAGAATCATTTCCATTGCTCGATACTTACCAAGCGCTCTTGTCAGTCGTTGGGTCCCGCCGGCCCCGGGCATTATGCCGATGTTAATCTCTGGCTGGCCGAACTTGGCGGTTTCGGATGCGATGATGATATCGCATGCCATTGCCAATTCGCAGCCACCACCAAGTGCATATCCGCTGACTGCTCCGATGATTGGTTTGGAAATTTTCTTCATCCTGTCCCATAATGCGAATTGGTTACGTTTGATCAGCTCAACGGGTGTCGCTTCTGAGAGTTCTTTGATGTCTGCTCCTGCGGAGAATGCGTCATCGTTCCCTGTAAGGACGGTGACTTTGAGACCGTCGTCTTTGTCGAAGGCTTCTAGGGTCTCGACGATTTCTCTGATCAGGTGAAAATTGAGTGCGTTCAGGACCTTTGGCCTGTTTATTCGTATTATTCCGACCGGAGGTTCCTGTTCTACTATGATGTGTTCGAGTGGCAATCTTTGACTCGTTTTTCGGGTTGACAGGTCAGGTGGGTATAAAGCGTTAGGAGTGAAGTTTAGCGTTCGATGCTGAAGTATTCGTAGTATCCGCCTTTGCTTCCGTTCCTTCGGGTCTGGTCTCCGGTGTATCCATGATTTACCATCTCACGGAGTGCCTTGGGCGGGAGCCATTTGGTGTCTCCGGTTGTATGGTACAGGGATTCTAGGTTGCGTAGCCTTGTGTCCAATCCGACAAGGTCGGCCGTCTCGAAGGGACCCATCGGGTGGCCATAGGCTAGCTTCATCGAATCATCGATGTCTCTTACACTAGCGACTTGGTCTTCCAACATTCGAGACGCTTCCATAAAGAGGGTCAGTCCAAGACGATTTGTGACAAAGCCTGGCTCGTCCTTAGAGTATCTTGAGAGGTTTCCTTCCCTTGAACCACTTCAACTAGCTTTGAAATCTGTGCAGGGTTGAAGAAGTGCATTCCCAGAATCCTTTGTCGATGATTTGCTTGCTCTGCAATTTTTGTTATGCTGATGGTGGACGTGTTGGAAGCGAGCAGGGTTGTTGCTTGTGTTACTGAGTCTAGTTGATTGAACAATTCTCTTTTCAGTTTCAGTTCTTCGATCGCGGCTTCAATGACCAGATCTGCGTCTTTGCATGCTTCGGCCATATTCGATGTTGTATGAATTCTCGTTAGGGCTTGTTGCATTTCTTCCATGGATAATTTTCCCTTTGCGACCGCCGTCTTCAAGCCGTAGGGTCCGTTCTCAATCTCTAGGGTGCCGGCTTTGAGTGCCTCAGGATACGTGTCCATTGCTTTCACATCATGGCCGCGTTGTGCGAAGACTTGGGCTATCTGGCGTCCCATCATTCCAAATCCGACTATTGCGACTCTCATTCTCTGGCTCTGCTCCTTGTCTTCTGGCGGGCGGTGAGCATTCGGAGTCTTTGGTCTCTTCGTTGTTTTCCTTCTTTCCATCTGCGTTTTTCGTCGCTTGTTCTCGGGATTACTTCTGGTACGATGGTTGGTCGGCCTTGGTCGTCGAGTGCGACGTATGTCAGGTACGAGGAATTTGTGTGGGTGACGTTTCCAGAGCGAAGGTCCTCGGCTTCGACTCTGACGCCTACTTCCATGCTGGTGGTTCCGACATAGTTGACTGATGCTTTCAAAGTGAGTAGGTTGCCTACATAGACTGGTTGTATGAAGTCCATTCTATCGATGCTTACGGTTACAACGTTCTTTCTAGAGTGTCGTAGTGCTGCTGCGGCAGCGGCCATGTCTACGAGTTTCAGGATGGTGCCTCCGTGGACGTTGCCCATTGGGTTTGCGTCGCTGGGCAGCATTTGGACTGCTATTGTAGTGTAGGAGGCGCTGACTGGCTTTGACGGTCTCTCGTTTCGAGTGTTGGTTTTGGTTATCATTCGTCTTGGGATAGTGTCTTGCTGTATGGGATAAATGCGTGGGCTGGGGGCTTTCTCGTACTCGGGGTCGAACGCCTAGGCCTTTACTTCGTGAGGAAGAAGTTGCCCTTGGTTGCTCGGGCTTGGGGGCTGTAGAAAAAATAATGGGGGGTGGGGGCCAAATAAGATTCGCAAGCAC
>VBBA01000440.1 GCA_005888675.1 Candidatus Bathyarchaeota archaeon
GGGCCGGGTATCCCGGTGTCGCTTCGATGGACATTATTGGTAACGTGATTCCTTACATCAAGAACGAGGAGGAGAAAGTTGAGACTGAGACTAACAAGATGCTCGGAGAATCGAATGCTCCTGCTAGCATAAGTGTCAGTGCCAGCTGCCATCGGGTCCCGACACTCCATGGTCATATCGAGGCCGTTTTCGTAAAGATGAAGAAACCGGCGACCCCAAGCGAGGCGTCGCATGCCATGCTCAACTTTGTTGGTTTGCCGCAAAAGCTTGGACTGCCGTCAGCCCCGACCAATCCTATTGTGGTGCGTTCCGAAGAGGATAGGCCCCAGACAAGGCTAGATGTGGACGAGGGCAATGGTATGTCCGTGAGTGTGGGAAGGATCCGGAAAGATGAGGCGCTTCATGGTCTCAAGTATGTCGTGCTTGGCCACAATCTCATGCGAGGCGGAGCAGGATGTTCAATCTTAAACGCGGAATTATTCCATGCAGAGAAACTGTTCTAGAAGGAGGACTGTATGTGGAGCTGGGTAAGAAGAGGAGAATAGGACGGATCTTTCGTAGTGATGGCAGGGCAGTGATAGTGCCAATGGATCACGCTGTTGCGGTCGGTTCAATAGAAGGGTTGAGGGACATGACTTCTACGATGGGCGAACTTGTCAAGTCACAGGCTGATGCCGTGCTGGTCCACATAGGCGTTGCTCGCTCAGTTGACATTAATGGATTGGGCTTGATAGTTCATGTCTCGGGTGCAACACGGTTGACTGAGGCGCCGAACTGGAAGGCCCAGGTTTCGTCGGTCAAAGACGCGATCCGTATCGGGGCAGATGCTGTCTCAGTTCAGATCAATGTTGGCTCATCGCACGAACAGAAGATGCTGGAGACGTTCTCCAGGATTGCTGAAAAATGCAACGATTATGGAGTGCCCTTGCTTGCAATGATGTACCCCCGAGGTCCCGGAATCAAAGACGAACATGGGTATGAGGCGGTAGGGCATGCAGTTCGTCTCGGGTACGAGATAGGGGCGGACATTATCCAAACGAACTATACAGGTGACCCAGAGAGCTTTCAAAGAGTCGTGCACGAGGCCCCTCTGACCTGCTGGATATAGCCTCGGCAGCTATGAGGGCTGGAGCATCAGGCGTATCATTTGGGAGGAGCGTTTTCCAACATCAAAGGCCAGCTGCCATGGTGAGAGCCTTGCAGGCTGTTGTCCACGATGGCGTTGATACTCGGGAAGCCATGCGAATATTGGAAGGGGCGAATATTCGGAGGGCTCCTGACGGAGGGCGTGTCCTGGCTTGGACTTGACCATATTCATTTTGGAAGCGCACACGTACAAAAGTGGTCACGCAAGTGCTAAATAGAGCATAGGTGTCTAACTCCTGCGGTAAGGAAGAGACAGTTATGGGGTATCGACTTTGGACAATTTGCAATAATCCGGTCACCATCGAGTTTTCCGACAAAACATGCTGAATCTGCGCTAACGGTTTCTGCAGAACCCCACCTTGACGATTACCGAAGGCGATGAAGGATGGCAATGATCCGAGAGATCATTCCAGTTCTCCTGGAAAACAATGATCTGGGCCTGGATCAGGCGAGGGTGGCGATGAGGGAGATAATGTCGGGGGAAGCTACCCCGGCCCAGACGGCCGCATTCCTGGTCGGATTGAAGACGAAAGGAGAGACTGTTGAAGAAGTCACCGCGATGGCTGAGGTGATGCGTGACTGTAGTCGCAGAATCAGCCCGAAATTGAACGGGTATCTGTTGGACACTTGCGGGACCGGCGGGGACGGGGCGGGGACGTTCAACGTTAGCACGACCAGTGCCCTGGTAATAGCAGGCTCAGGAGTGGCGGTTGCTAAACACGGTAATCGATCCTTCACTAGCCGCTGTGGCAGTGCGGACGTGTTGGAATCATTGGGGTTGAACCTAGAAATGTCTCCAGAAACAGTCGAGCATTCGATCGAGACACTTGGCTTCGGCTTCATGTATGCGCCCGTCTTTCATCCTGCCATGGCTCATGCCGCGGCTGTGCGTAGGGAGATTGGGGTCCGCACTGTCTTCAACATTCTAGGTCCATTGACAAATCCTGCTGGTGCAAACGCACAGCTTCTCGGCGTCTATGACCCAAGCCTCTTGGATCTCATGTGTCGAGCGGCTAGGAACTTGGGTTGTCGTTCAGTGATGACGGTTCACGCTGTCGATGGAATTGATGAGATCTCGGTTACTGGTAAGACGTTGGTTACTCGGTTGAATGGGTATGAGATCAAGAGAGAAGAAGTGAATCCGGAAGATGTAGGTTTGAAGCGCGCGAGGCTGGAGGATATCTCAGGCTCGGTGCCAGAGGAGAATGCCAGACTGACGGCCAGGATCCTTTCCGGGAGGACGCCGTCCGAGGACGCGCGTACCCAGATGGTCCTGCTGAACGCAGCAGCCGGGCTTGTTCTCTGTGAGAAGGCGGTCGACTTGCGGGACGGGATCGAGCTTGCAAAAGGGACACTTGAGGATGGAAGAGCGTTCGAATTGCTTCGCAACGTCATACGTCTCTCAAAGGGAGCGGAGAGAGATTGAATCAACTTGCGTGAGGCTGAATATGAGAGACCATCTAATGGTACTAGCAAGAGAGGCGGAGTGGAGAGTCAAAAACGGATATTATGAAAACCCACCGCGCGTCTACCATCCAAAAAGAAGCCTGCGAATCGCTGTAAGAGATTGCAATAGGAAAAATCCAGTAATCGCAGAGATCAAATATGCTTCTCCG
>VBBA01000434.1 GCA_005888675.1 Candidatus Bathyarchaeota archaeon
ATCGAGACCGTTTCCGTGTTTATCGTGAACACTTCTTGCTCAGTAACGTTGATGCCTGTTAGGAACATGTGATGTCCATAGATCATGAAGCTTATTGCTACGATGGCGAAGCCAGCTCCAACCGCGACTTTCTTCGCGTAGAGCGCTCTGTTGCTGAATACTTGGAAGATCTCCATTACCGCACCGATTGCCGGGAGAAGGACCACGTAGACCTCAGGATGTCCAAAGAACCAGAACACGTTATCCCATAATATTGAACCGCCTGCTACTGAGGTGAAGAACATTGTGCCGAGAAGTCTGTCCGATTCCAACATTATCAAGCCGGCGAGCAATGATGGAAAAGACCACAACATCTGCAGCATCGTGAAAAAGATGAACCAAGTGAACATGGGCATCTTCATGAAGGTCATACCCGGTGCTCGGTGGAAAAGAATCGTTGTCAGGATGTTTATTGTCCCGACAGTAACGGATGCTGAAACGATGATCAGTCCGGCAGCGGCAAGCGTTTCTCCAGCGTTTGGACTGAACTGGATGGATGTAAGAGGGGAATAGTTTGTCCAGCCAGCATTTGCCGCGCCACCGGGCGAGAAGAAGCCGATGAAAGTTACCAGTCCTCCGAATGCATAGAGCCAGTAGCTTAACGCGTTCAGTCTAGGGAATGCCAGATCCTTTGCGCCTATCTGAGGTGGAATGAAATAGTTGGCAAAGGCGATTCCCAAGGGAGAAAGGAACCAGAAGACCATCAACAGTCCATGCATCGTGACTGCTTGGTTATACTCCGCAGCACCGAGGAACTTGTTGTTGGGAACGGCCAGCTGCGTCCTCATGAACAATGCAAGCAATGCTGCTAGGAATGCGAAGTAGAATGAGGTAACAAAGTAGAGTATTCCGACGTCCTTGTGGTCGGTTGTGTAAAGCCACCGTTTAATCCAGGTCTTTACCATGTCACGGTCCACTCGAACTGTAGTAGTTTGTAAAATCCGTTGGGGGCATGACGATCAGTCTTCCAGTCATGAATGCATGGCCGAGGCCGCAGAGTTCGAAGCATTGGATTCGATACTCGCAAAACCCTGATTTTCCATACGAGGGGCAGGTGCCGGGAACGTTGAACCATATGACGTTGTAGCGTCCTCGAATAGCGTCCGTCTTTATCCTGAGGGCTTGTATTGAGAAGGAATGGAATACGTCGCTCGAGGTGACATTGAGAACTATGGGAGTATCTTGGGGAACTCTGAGAAGACCAACAACGTTCTTCCCATTGGGATACGTGAAGTTCCACGCCCACTGGAAGGCTTCTACTTGGACGCAGATCGCCGTCTTGCAATCAGGGTGTCGAAGGTAGAAATCGAGAGTGTTGCGATCATTAACACGACGACCAATCCGATAACCTTCAGATTTCCTCTTTCCTTCTTCCCTATCTCGGGCTCTTCGGCGGTCCCTCTCTTTCTGTACAGTATGGGGAAAAGTATGAGAGAACCAATCGTGATGGTTCCCGCTATGATTGCGAACATAAGATAGAGATTGAACAGTGACTGGTATGTGGCGGCCGGTTCTGCGACGGACGCGAAGGCCACGGTCAAAGTCTGAGGACGGGTTCTTGGCTCGAACCGATTCTGTTAATAAGCTTTGAAAGAATTTTCAAGAAGTATGTCTTTTCATCCGAAGATCGTCTGCACTTTGGGTCGGACTCATGTTGACCTCTAGGACCCTGGGACTCATAGCGTCTGCTCTGTTGGTAACCAGCGTTTCCGCCGCCTATTATTCGCACGCTCTTCCCGTGTACAACTTACGCTCACTCAACACACCGGAACCTTGCCCCAGCCCGCAGGGCTCCATCCTCATCATTCAGGATGGGAACGGTTTCAACGCAAGCTCAACTCATGGGGCACCGTCCAATCCATGGCCAAAGATTCAGGTTCAAAAAGGAGACACTGTGAATATTATGATCTGTAACCTCGACAAAGTCCAAGCTCATGGTTTTGCCATCAATCATTACTTCGACAGGGGCATAGCTCTTGGACCGGGGCAGGTCTACCGATTGTCTTTCATCGCGAAACAGCCTGGTAATTTCGTAATTTACTGTGTTGTCTTTTGTTCCGCTCACAACTTCATGGTCGCAGAACTCGTAGTGACCTAAGAGAAAAATGGGAAAAAAGGAATGATGGGTATTGGCGGTGTTTATCCGGTGAAGCCTGCGTTGGGAAGGACGATCAGATATCCGAACATTCCCTTTGATTTGTGGTAGACGCAATAGAATAGGTAGGTACCTGCAACCTTCACAGTGAAGCTTCCTCTAGTCAAGACTATGGAAGTCACGGGCGGAGGCGCTGTCGTACTGTCGCAGGCAACCTTACCCCCTGTGCTGTCGATGCATCTGCTGTAAAGTGCGAGGTTGCAACCTACGACTACATTGTCTTGTTCGCAGCCCGTAGCGTTACCACCGAAGGTGCCGCCAGTGAGAAAGTTCGTCATCCCCTTTAGGCTATCATTTAGTTGGAATATTCCAGTTGGCAATTGCACGGTGAACGTATGCGCATCTGTATCATTGCTGATGAACGAGAGGTTGACGGTGTCACCCTGATTGATTACAATGTATTCCGGTGCAAACCGGTCAAGGCCCGAGTTGAATGTGTTCACCCAATCTATCGTGACGTTTCTTGTCTGTACAGGTTGATTTATTTTTGGCAGAGAGGAGGCGGCTGATTGCGCAGAGCTGACTTGTGTTTGGACATAAACTGCGTAGCCAAGTGATGCTATGCCAAGTATGAGTGCTAAGACGGCGACCATTAACGCGGTATTCATCGAACGTGCTGGTTTAACTGGTTGAGACATTTCGTTTCCGACGTTTCCGAGTGACCATATAAGACATATTCAGAACTCCGCAAAAAGGGCAAGAGTCGTTCTAAGTGAAGTCTTCTTAAACAATGAGTAGCTCGGGGTTTAGCGAATTACTTGGGCTCGAAGGCTTCGACGACTGTTTTGGCCACAGGAGTTTTTGACATTCTTCACCTAGGACATGTTCGTTTCCTTGAAGAGTCGAAGAAAGCTGGGGGCCGCAACGCAAAGCTGTTGGTTGTGGTTGCTCGAGATCGGACGGTGATCGGCCGAAAGGGAAAGCCACCGATATTGCCGGAGGAGCAAAGAAGACGGATCGTCTCATCTCTCAAACCCGTGGACCAAGCTGTCCTCGGACATGAACATCTCGACTTTCTAGGAGTTCTCAATGAATACCGGCCCGACATTGTATCTTTCGGGCATGACCAGCAAGATATCAAGAAAGCAGTCGAGAAAATCATCAAGAAGGAACGCCTACCTATCAGAGTAGTGAGTATACGACGTTTCGGACTGAGAGGGCTCGATAGTAGCACGACCGTCAAGAAGCGGGTAGTAAGTCTTGGGAGAACTAGTTAGTCAGGATGTAGAAATGTACGAACATGAACGACGTCTCCATCTTTTAGATCGAGGCGCTTCCTCAAAGCTTCGGGCGATATTATCTCAACTACATCCTCCCCGTAATGTGCTCTGATGGGTAGAATTATTGCAGCCGGGATCTTTTCTTCGACGATTGCTTTGTAGCATTTCGCGGGTCCGTAACTTCGTTTCTGATTCTGGAATCCCTCAATATAGACAGACGGATAGCCTTCCAATAGTCGACGTTCCGACACATACTCTTTGCTCAGTCTGATGTTCAACGTGCCCGGGAAAGGGTCGAATCCCAACTTCGCTCGGAACTGTTTCCGGTATCCTTCCTTACTCACATAGTAAGAGCCTTCGGCGAGACCTGTGAATAGGACCCCTCTGAGGA
>VBBA01000026.1 GCA_005888675.1 Candidatus Bathyarchaeota archaeon
ATCGTCGCTACGCCGGGGCGATTATTGGACCATATTCGCAGGGGGACCATCGACCTCAGGGACCTTGATGTGCTAGTTCTGGATGAGGCAGATCGAATGCTCGATATGGGCTTCCTACCCGATGTCAAGCAGATCATCAGCATCCTACCCAAGAGACGCCAAACACTCCTCTTCTCCGCAACAATTCCCCGAGAGGTAGAACGTCTTGCCAGAGAGATTATGCACGATCCCGTACGCTTCAGCGTTGGCCGACAAGATCAGCCTCCAGAGACGATACGTCACACTGTCTATCAGGTGCCGGATCATTTGAAGAGCAAACTGCTAACGGAACTTGTTCGGCGTCCGGAGATGAAGTCCGTGCTCGTATTTACAAGAACAAAATGGCGAGCGGATAAGTTGGCAGAGGAGCTGGGACAAGTAGGTTTGAAGGTGGGCTTGATACATGGAGGAAAAACCCAGTCCATGCGCGAGTCAGCACTTGCAGGATTCCGAGCAGGACGCCAAAGAATCCTCGTAGCTACAGACGTAGCGGCACGTGGACTCGACATACAAGGAATAACCCACATAGTAAACTATGATGTACCCGATACATCCACAAGCTACATTCACCGCGTAGGGAGAACAGCTCGAGTCGAAGAGGCTGGTGAAGCCATCAGTCTCGTAGGTCCGAGAGAGACGAAGGACTTGAAGAATATTGAGAGTGACCTAGGCTATTCATTCTCCAAAGAAAGACTTCAAGGTTTCAATTACATGGAGCGAGGAGCACCACGAACAGAGTTCCGTCAAAGAGATCAAAGGCCACGCGAGTTCAGACCGCAAGGTGAGAGGCCGAGAGAGTTCAGACAGCGGGACCGTGGCGGTTCAGGAGACCTTAGACCACGCGAAGGTTACCGACCGCGAGAATTCAGGCATGACGAAGGAGAGCGGAATGACGTGAGTAGGGAACAGACTCCCGAGCCTCAGAGGAGTGGACCTCCAGGCGAGCATCGAGGCTATCGACCGAGGCAGGGAAAGCATCGGGCCGATTGGAGGATGCAGGGATCACGTCGCGGCCGCTACTAATGAAAAATCACGAGCGATTCCCGTTTCGCCCTCACATTTTCATCCGGGTCTATGCTTTTATCCCGCCAGTTCTTGGTGGGTAGACTATGATGAAACCAGTTACGAGCAAAGTGAAGCCTGTCCCCGAACGTTATCACTCGGTCACTCCTTACCTTGTGGTTCAAGGAGTGCCAAAACTGCTCGAGTTCTTGAAACAGACCTTCAACTCTACAGAACTGGAACGAGTGCCGCGCCCAGACGGAACGATCAGCCACGCAGAAGTACGAATTGGCGACTCAGTAGTAATGATGGGTGAAGCCAACGCCCAGTCAAAGCCCATGCCGGCTATGCTCTACGTTTACGTCGAAGACGTTGACGCAGTGTACAAGCGCGCACTCCAAGCAGGAGCTAAACCCGTGAGGGAGTTAAAGGACGAATTCTACGGCGACCGGGCAGGCGGTGTCGCTGATCCAGTGGGTAATCAATGGTGGATTGCCACGCACAAGGAAGATGTGTCTCAGGAAGAACTGCGCAGGCGAATGGAAGCACAGAATCGAGCCTAGACAATAGCGATCTCAACACTCTCCGATCTGCTACGGCAGTGCTAAAACCCAACTAGTCTATAGTCGCTCTCGCACGGAGAGCCATCCGTCGCCCACATCTTCTTCTCTTCCAAGTCCATCACAACAGAAACCACAGACTTGTAACGGTCATCTTCGGCAAGTTCCAGATTCGGATGCCGGCAGAGCGAGTCCGGACGTCCATAGTGATCTCTGAGCATCGATTTTGCAGTCTCCAGGCTGAGCTTCTCTTGCCCGACAACGTGATCAGTCAGCAGTTTGGAGATGCGATCGTACCGTGTCAATGTCGACCTCCACTCTTCATCTATTACCTGACTGATGCCAACGGATGCAGGGTTGCAAAAGTGGTTGGTATGGGCGATTACTCCCTTCTCAGGAGAAATTCTGTTCACAGCCTCTGGGGCCGACTCCACGTTGACTACATTCGCATTATCTAGACTCTTCTGCTGCCCCAAGAGGAAGTTAGCCGAGCAGGATCTTCGACCCTCGGAGACGATTCTGATAGCATCCTCAAGTCTCCTAGATCGCAGGATCTCCCAACATTGAACGTTAATCAATAGACCGAGTCCCGCCGAATTAATCCCTATCTTTCCACCTACAACCCCTGCTTCAGTGAAGCTGATGACACCAGGTTGATCGTCGCTCACCCTCCTCAGAAAGAGCCCCTCAACCTCCGGGATCCAATCCCAGTTCTGGGCCATCAATACATGCCCGTTCTCAGACATGCCCAGTTCCACGGCGAAGGCAGTGCAACCGTCGGTTCTGGATGAGCTTGCGGTGACCCCGAGCTTGGAGTACTGGCTATACATCAATTCGTATCGGACATTCAAGGCTGTGATGTCGAGAAGATCTGATCCGGAGCCTTTGGCGACGCCCTTCATCTCTTCCGAGTAGGCAGGGGCAACTCGCTCTATGACCGGAAGATACTTCGCCGCCCTCTGGAGCACCTGTTCCCTAGAGAGCTTCGTCTCATTCCTAAACCGTCTGAAGTAGACCGTAAGATTGTGGTCTATCTCATTGCGCATCTTCCGTCCATGCTCGATCCCCATCTCATGTGGAGCCCCTTTCAAACGAAGGATCGGCAATTGATCATTGGATTCGTGCTTTGCTATGCTATGCAAGGTCTTTCTCGAGGACTATCCAGCCTACTTGCCGCTTGAATCCAAGCTTTGTGTTAACCGCAAGCATAGCCGCATTGTTCGAAGCATTCCATGTCTTTACCTTCTCATACCCATGCCTCCGCGCATACTCGATCACTCTCAACTTCAGGGCCACGGCTACACCCTTCCCGCGGTAATCTCTGATTACACCCGTGTTCCCTTGGTATAGGCTCTTGGGCTCGGTATCGCTCTTCCACACCACGCTCAAACCCACGTATCGATCACCATCTCTCGCAATGAAGTAAGCGTCCGGCAACAGACCTGGGTTCTTCAATTCAAATGCTTCCCATTGATCATAGGATACTCGGGTATATAGTGCGGGCTGTGGAATATCTTCCGCGATGACCTGGACAATTTCATGGAGCTTCTTGGTTGAATCGGGGTCTATGCTCCGCTCCTCGGCAAGGGTACTAATCGTGATACCGCGGCTCGCAACTCTGCCAAGATACTCCTTGAACTGTGCACTCTTGACAGATGAAACCGGCAGGCGAGATTCCCACACCCTCATCGTTTCCTTGAAACCTCGTCTCTCGAAGAAGCCGATCTGCTGTGGCAAGTCCTCCTTCACCTGGACCCATGCAGTGATGGCATCCAACTCCTTCAAGTGGTCAGTTAGCTTCCGATACACCTCGCGTCCAACACCTAGCCTATGCCAGGTAGGTTCAACGTATATGTTAAGGGTGAATTTTTTCGGATGATACATGTCTGTAATGTGAGACACTTCTCCGAAAGCTACAATCGATCCTGTGTTCTTGTCAACGAAGGAGTATCGCTTGAGATGATACTTTGTTTTGTCGATACTCTCGTCCCTGCTACGTGTCTCCACTACACTCCGTGTATAATCGGGAAAATTGGAGTTGAAGACCTCCACTAGCCTTTCATAATCTGCCGGTTTGAAGTCTCTGACTTCTAGTGATAGAGTCCTCTGACTCAACATGTCCCGATTGCACGTCAAAGTGTTATGTTAAGACTTGCCTAGGCTAGAGACACTGCCTGGCGTCTCAGTCCCACGCTCAAACAAATCTTATCTGAAAGGGCTACCGCTCAGGAACTGTCTTGAAACGAGACATCTCCATCGAGACCCGTGCCCTACGACGAGTCTTCAAAGGAGTTCCTGGAGCGGGGGACGTTGTCGCACTGGACAGTGTTGACCTTGCAATAGAGGAGGGAGAGATCTTCGGACTCCTTGGTCCCAACGGTGCCGGGAAGACGACGATGATCAAGATACTCGCCACTTTGCTTCTTCCAACAAGCGGTGAGGCGTATGTCAAGGGATTGGAAGTGTCCAAGAACGCGTCCAAAGTCCGCAAAATAATTAACCTCGTCTCGGGGGGCGAGACCCCCGGTTACGGAATACTCAGCGTCAAAGAAAACCTATGGTTCTTCTCACAACTCTACGGACTATCAAGACAGGGCGCCAACGAGAGGATCAAGAACCTTGTGACACAACTCGGCCTCGACAATTACATCGACACTAGAATGAGCAAATTATCCACAGGGTACAAGCAACGACTCAACCTCGCCAGAGGATTCATCAACAATCCAAGCGTCGTATTTCTCGACGAACCCACCCTGGGACTCGACGTGCTCTCCGCGAAACAACTACGGACTATGATCAAGTCCTGGATGACCGACGGCACGAAGACCGTCCTGTTAACCACACACTACATGGCGGAGGCAGATGAAATGTGCAACCGCGTCGGGATCATCGATCAAGGCAGGATACTCGCATGCGACACTCCGCAGAAGCTCAAGGCGAAAATTGCAAGTCGACCCTCATGGAAGATCGAAGTCACTCCTAACATCCAAGAACTAGACACGCTGAAGACAGTTCCCGGAGTCATCGGAGTCTCAGAGGTCAGCAATATCGAGACTGGAACCAGCACACTGAAACTCGTGCTCGAGGATGAATCCGTAATGTCGGACCTCCTCAGCACCATCAACAGGAATGGTTCCAGAGTACTGAACATGGGCAAATCAGAACCGACGCTTGAAGATGTCTACATCAACCTGGTAGGTAAAGGATTACAATGACACTGGTCAGTCCCACTCTTCGCGACGAGATCACGGCAAATATGCGGGCCGCCAAGGCGAGGATGTGGGTCCGCATCAAAGGAGGAAACCGTGAGCTAACCCACTATATCGCAGAGGTAGTCCTCCCGGTACTAACGATAGGAGCTTATGTCATCCTTTACAAGACACTCGGTTTGCCGCCGAGCCTAGGGGCCGCGGTTATCATTGGAGGAGCTATGATTGCGTTCTGGACGAACATCCTCTGGAATATGTCCGCTCAATGGTTCTGGGAGAAAGAGATGGGAAACCTGGAAATGTATATGGTTGCCCCGGTCTCCAGAATGTCGGTGCTCCTCGGCATGGCAATGGGCGGAGCAATCAATACTTCACTCCGTGCAACCGGGATAATACTCCTGGGAGTCTTCGTATTCCAAGTACCGTTCCAAGTTCACGACCTACTCGTAGCAGGACTCGTCTTCCTCCTCACAGTTATCTCGCTCTATGGGCTCGGAATGGTCTTCGCATCACTCTACATGCTCTACGGCCGGGAAGCATGGCACACTAACATGCTACTTCAAGAGCCGGTGTTCTTTCTCTCAGGGTCCTACTTTCCAACGATCTATGTCTCCGTAATCCCAGTCTGGCTACAAGTCACCGCTACTTTGATTCCTATGACAGTCGGACTCGACGCGATACGAAGAGTGACGATACAAGGTCAAGGGCTCATGGCCGTCTGGCCACACATACTAGCACTGATAGCATTCATCGCCATTCTCATCCCAGTAGCTAGAATGGCCCTGAACTACATGGAGAACCTTGGGAAACGGGAAGGAAGGCTAACACTAAGATGGCAGTAGCCGATTTCCTAAAATCAGCGCGGGAATCCTTCTGGGTAGGCTGGAAGGTCGAGAGCAACTGGGCGGATCCAGTACTCTTCGCAACCTATCGAATAGTCCAACCCTTAGCGTCTCTGCTAATCGTAGCATTCATCGTCATAATAGGAGCTAGCACAGGCACGGGACTCCAGAGAGACTATCTGGCAAGGTTGATCGTGAGCACAGCCTTCTTCGTATACGTCGCCCAGATTACCACGAACATGGGCTGGCTGGTTCACACCGACCGCTCCAGATACGAGGTACTGAAGAACATCTACATCTCTCCGGGAACATTGCATCCATATATCATTGGACGCGGACTAGTATCTGTCGTAAATGCAACAATTTCCGTTATTGTCACTCTACTCTTCAGCATCGCAGTATTCAATGGAATTCTCAACCTCGGAATCCCAATCAACCTACTCTCGGTGAACCTGTTACTCTTAGTGCCGACGGTCCTACTTGGCGTGTCGGGCCTTATCGCTGTCGGCTACATGCTGAGCGCGATCAACATCGTGTCCAACAGGCTAGAGTTTATACTCGGAGAATCGCTGGCCGGCATATTCTTCCTCCTAGGAGGCGTGATTTTCCCAGTCACTGCTCTACCATCGCAGGTGCAACCGTTAAGCGCAATATTACCTATCACATATTTCCTGGACGCGGTCCGTGACAGCTTTGGATTAGGAACAACAGGGAGCGCTCTTCTCGACCTGGGATACTTGTTCCTCACGACAGTCGGAATAGGAATATTCGCCTATGCTGTATACCGAAAGGCCGAGCTCAGGGCGAAGAGGCTCGGACTCTTCGACAGAAAATCTGAATACTAACAGATGGCACTAGCTGACCGCGTCAAACACCCGGCTACTCGACCGTTTCAATTAGCTCAACAAGCGCGCATGCTGTGTAAGATTACTAAGATTAGATCAGTACGAGGCCAAGGCCAGAACTATTGCCTTGTTCATGATCAGACCGAGCAATCGGAAATCTTGAACCGCTCACCTTTAAGTATACGTTGATGTCCCCTTCCTCGGCAAGAGAAAAAATGTCAACAACTCAACAAGAGCAAAGACCAATGCCAAAACTTGGTACGTTAGTACACTTCGAGATACCGGCCACAGACGCCGCAAAAGTCAGCAATTTCTACAGCCAGCTATTCGGTTGGAAGTTCAACAAATGGGAAGGCTCAGAGATGCCTTACTGGCTTATTCAGCATAAGGACGCAACCGACGAAAATGATACAATGGGCGGTCTATTCATTCGCCAAGCACCAAACCAGCAGTTCGTCAACTACTTCTCCGTCAAATCTGTTGAAGACTCCACGAAGCAAGCCACCAGCCTCGGCGCCAAGGTCGTAATGGACAAGCAAGAGATTCCAAACGTCGGATGGTTCTCGATCCTAAACGACCCCGACGGCAATACCTTTGCGCTCTTCCAGTCCTCAGGTCGCGGAATGTAAAAGGACCTCATCTCCAAACCCCCTCCCTTCTGTCTTTATTCTCTCTACGGGCGATAGCTACAAATTCTCAGAATCAATTGCGCAGCGTGAGGTAACGCAATGTCCACGGTACAACAGAGACCGAATGTTCAGAATTCGGCGTCGTCCAGCATCAAAATCGTTCGCATCATCACGGCAATCCAAGTCATAAGACTTGCAGGGATCCAGTTGTTCATAAAAGGACAAGCTGGAATATTCCCAAGCTACTTCGCGTATCCTTTTGGGATAGGCGATCTGTTCATCGGGCTGTTCGCGCTACCAATAGCCTACATGCTCCGTACTGGAGGAACTAGAAAGTACGCCCTTGTGATCGCGTGGAACTCGGTTGGACTAGCGGATCTCCTGTTCGCTTCCACGGTGGCTTCATATGGAGGGCTCAATCCGACAATAATAACCGATCTTCAAACTGCACTAGTTGTAGTACCAGTCAGTATGCTACTGCATGTTGTTACCATCGCTTTACTCATTACAAAACCTCTCAAACAGTTCTTCTCCGAATCTAGTGTCTGACGTTTCTGCGAGTGAAATGAACATCCAGATGGCTCGGGATGATGAAATAGACCGCCGCGGAGGCGTAGAGAACCATGCTCAGCCATGTGCTGACGAAGGACAAAACTATGGCAGCCGTGAAGATGATCGGACCGGTGATTATTCTCCTGCCAGCTATGCTCACAATGTGCTGGTCCAAGTCACGGTCAACGAGTCGGTGCCCGGAGGTAACGTACCACCAGATTGTACGAAGTAAGATACTGCAAAGCATGAGATTACCCCCGTACAGAATCACTGCCGCCTGATCGGTCAGGTTTCTGCCTAGAAGGGCCGTGGTGAATGGAAGCAAGCCGACGGATATCAAGAAGGCTATGTTGATCCAGAGAAGTATCCGATCAGTCCGTCGAACATAATGGAATAGGTTGTGATGACCGACCCAATAAACGCCAAGGATTACAAAACTGATTATGTAGGTAAGCACTGCTGGAAGTAAGCCGGACAATTGGCCGAGCTCATCGATCAGTTGTTGTGCGGGTGGTTCACTCCCTGAAGGCTGCGTAATCACTGGAATGGTGAGACTGAGAACTAGGATTGTCATGACAGTTGCGAAAATACCATCTGTGAGAGCCTCGATCCTGTTTTTGCCCAGGCCAAGAGTCTCATTACCTTCGGTTGAGGTCATCGCTGCCAAATGGTGAGGAGGATTGAAACCTTCTTTATGTTTTGGTGCACACCTCTTGAGACGAGTTGGTCTCACCGTAGGTTCCTATCCAAATGTAAAGAAATGGAGGCCTCACGTCAGCCGCCCTAGAAATGGATTACTTCTTGAACTTTTTGCAGTCGCACTTGTACCCGTACCCCGAATACTCGCACCGCGGAGTGTGCATCGTCGCGGGATGTGTGCAACTTGAGCAGTACTCTTGTCCCGCGATCTGACCAGAGGGTCCCCTCATCCCCGGACAGACTCTGTGTACCATGCGATCCTCTTGCCTGCCCTTCAGACCTGTCTTCATCTTCACAACGACCACATCCTCCTCCGGGAGCCGAATGGGATTGTGACACTTCGGACACAGGTTCTTGCTCAAGGATGTGGACATAGCAGAGCTGCTCGATTATGCTAACCGGGACATTAAAGAAGATGAATCATAATGGCGAAACCGTCTTGCATTAGTGTACCTTCGACAAGGGATAAGCAAAAGATCGGTTGCTGCTAGCCATGTCCAAGAATCCAGGTATCCATTTCTTTCTCAGGATTCCCATTTCTGCCCATTCGGTTTCCTTCACTTCCGAGCACTGGTTTCCCCCAGGAATTCGCGTACCCGCATATGTGATTCGAGATGCTGGGACCCGCCCGCTCGGTATAAGCCCAGCACATATGGAAAATAGAGAGGAATACCTCCTGCAATTGAAGGGTCTAGAACATGTTCGAGCCGCACCTTCGACAGTGAATTGCGGACTCATAGTTCAACATGTAGCAATGTCGACACCTTACCTTGGGAACGGGCGGCTTGTCCCAGCGGCTGTAGCCGGAGAGGCCCAATGCCAAGCATGCAATCCCTAACGTCAAAACGAACCAGCCGGTCACAAGATAGAAAATGTTCGCCGTCCAGGAAGCTATCAATGCTATCCCTATCATCATTATCAATAGACCGAATCCCATGATCCAGAAACCAATGTTGTTCGGGCCGTAAGACTGCAAGCTCAATCTATGGCAGCATTCTTGTTCCGCATCGAAACGGTGTTGTTACTTCTCTTCGCGTTGAGGATCGTACCTTTTCAAGGATTATGATGTCCACTTGACCCACAGGAATATCCGAGATTATACATTTAGAAACCAAGCTTATCAGCCAGATCGGTTTCTCGGAATTAACGGATCGTAGTTGAAAATCAACGAGGAATGGCACCGAAGACATCCGACGCCAAAAACCCCTCCAAGACAGAGAGGCTCATATCGCATTCCGACAGGCTGTCAAATGTGCGTGCACGCCAATGCCGAAATCATTGCAAGAGGAAGTTAGAATTTTCTCAAAGAAAACAGGGGCTTAGTCGTCGAGGGTAGGGAGGAGACAGCTTGGTTCGGCTAGCGGCGGGGATTCCGGAAGTACAGTGACTGATACCGCTCAGATCCACGACCGTTACCATTGC
>VBBA01000435.1 GCA_005888675.1 Candidatus Bathyarchaeota archaeon
ATTCAGCAACCTCCGCCGTCGAGGCGGCTCCGCCGCAGATGTCGCCATCCTGGTCGTCGATCTAACGAAAGGCATTGAGCCACAGACCGTCGAGTCGATGAATATTCTCAAAGCAAGAAGGACTCCCTTTCTTGTCTGTGCCAACAAGGTGGATGCTGTACCGGGCTGGAAGTCCCTGCGCAGTGGGTCATTCCTTCAGAACCTGAAGAATCAACGACCCGAAGTCGTGACGGATCTCGATAATCGATTATATACGATGATGGGAGCCTTTTCGAGATATGGTTTCGCTACCGATCGGTTTGATCGGATCAGAGACTTCACCAAAACGATCGCTCTAGTCCCCGCTAGTGCAAAGACTGGGGAAGGATTGCCCGAATTACTCTCAGTCCTCGTCGGACTAACCCAGGGGTTCATGAAGAAGAAACTAGTGGTTGAAGAGGGCCCCGCGGAAGGAACGGTTCTGGAAGTGAACGAAGAGCCTGGATTAGGAGCGACGGTAGATGCTGTCATCTATAATGGACGATTGAAGGTGAATGATGAGGTCCTTCTTGCTGGCAAGAAAGGCTTGATCGACACTAGGGTAAGGGCTCTACTCTTGCCAAAGGCGGGGGATGAGATACGGGACCCGAGGGACAAGTTCTCGCACGTGGAATTTGTGGACGCCGCGGCAGGAGTGAAGATTGCAGCGCCTGGACTAGATGAGGCATTGTCCGGGTCTCCCTTGTATGTCGTGGACAGTCCAGAGAAGAAAGCGGTGACCGAGAAGAGGATACGAGAAGAAGTTGAGACTGTGAAGGTTACGACTGACAGAGTGGGTATTATTGTAAAAGCGGACGCCCTTGGCTCATTAGAAGCACTAACGACCTCCCTTGCAGCAGCTAACGTTCCGGTCAGAATAGCGGACGTCGGTGACGTTTCCAGAAGGGACATTGTCGAGGCGATGGTCGTAAAGTCGAAGGATCCCTATCTCGCAGCAATCATCGCGTTCAATGTCAAGATGCTTCCGGATGCAGAGGAGGAAGCCACGAGCTCAGGTATCCAGGTCTTTCGCGGGAACATAATCTATCATGTTCTGGAGGACTATTCTCGATGGGTGACGGCCACGAGAACCGCTGGTGTGAGAGCGGAGATGGAACTATTGATTCGTCCCGGTAAGATACGGATTCTCAAGGGCAACGTCTTTCGACGGAGCGATCCTGCGATTGTCGGAGTGGAGATATTGGAAGGTGTCGTTCGTCCAAAATATCCACTGGTAAACGAAGACGGGAAACGCATCGGGACTGTCGTACACGTTCAGGATCAAGGGAAAGATGTTACTGAGGCTGGCGTCGGGAAGCAGGTTGCCGTTAGCATCGACAAGCCCACAGTTGGACGTCATATCTTCGAGGGAGAAGTATTGTACGTGGACGTGCCACCCCAGCACGTGAAGATCCTGTCGTCGAAGTTCAAGGACTACCTCTCCCCTGGTGAAGTGGCATTGTTGAGTGAGATTATGGGCTTGGGCAAGCAGAGTACAATGGTAGGATAAACTCACGCACCGACTTCGGTGCTGGCTTATGATTCAGCCATTCTTTAGCTCATAACGTACAACATGTTAAGTATCACATTATCGCTGAATTTGCTCCTGTGGTCCAAGCAAGACCGACACTTGGAATCATACTTTCACTTGTAGGTGGGGCCTTGACCCTTTCGTTGGCGGCCCTGATTGCTTCGATGAACCTTACAGTCGCTCTTGCTAATTCTGTGTTCGATTTTACGCTTGTTGTGGGTCTGGTCATTTGTTCTGGAGGTTCATTGTTGTATTTTCGACC
>VBBA01000436.1 GCA_005888675.1 Candidatus Bathyarchaeota archaeon
GAAGCCTAGCGGGTATCAATTGGAAGCCGCCTCAAATTCCAAACCAGCAATTGCCTCCCACCTAACGCCGCATTCATCTACAACCGCCCCACAAATTGAACAAACAGTCGGTCAGCTTTTCCGTCTTCAACTCGGAGAGATCGAGGTCAAAACACATATCACGTCTCTTAAGATCAGGAAAAAGTGAGAAGGCCGTAGATGAAAACGACACCTATGATTCCTAAAAAATTTCCCAAATGATGCACAGACATATTTAGACCAACGAAGAAATCCCTTTGTGATCAGAAACCAACCGAGACCCACCAAGAATCCAAGAGCCTCTGATGATGAGAAGTTTGCCTGTGAGCCTATACTGTGACTTGGAGAAAATACCTTGCTTATGAGAATCAGTGCTGCAAAGTCTACGAGAACGATCCCTATCGCGCCTGTGATCGGGTCGATGTTTCTCACCATTTCAGCTTCCCAATACTTTTCACCCTTAGAATTACAGCTTACCAAACTTCTAGTTGAGGCCAATCTCGAACGGATGCTTTCCGACCAAAGCTCTATTTTATAGGGCAGAGGGAGTCGCGTCGAGGAAATAGAACCGGGACTATCGTATGGCAAAGTTCACGCTCAATGTTTCGGACCCGAAGGCAAAGACCACCAGGCCCGTCGCTCTTGAAGGGGTTAGGGCTCAGCCTCTAGTTGGAAAGGGGATAGGAGAGTCGGTTGATGGTAGGTTGTTGAACATTGGCACTGTCATGCTCAAGATAACCGGCGGTACGGACAAAGATGGTATCCCGATGCGATGGGACATTCAAGGAACCGCTAAGAAGAAAGCCCTGCTAACAAAAGGTGTAGGGTTCAGGTCGAAGGTTGATGGTGAACGTCGACGGAAACTCGTAAGGGGACGAGTGGTCGGCGATGATACGATGCAGGTTAACAG
>VBBA01000027.1 GCA_005888675.1 Candidatus Bathyarchaeota archaeon
AGTCCTACGTCGGTAGCGACCGTTACTGGAATAGCAAGGCCGAGAAAGAACAGATAGTTGAAAAGAACCAAAACTGGATTGTAAGCTCTGCAAGCAGAACCGGTATGGAAAACATTACACCCGCAAACTCGGCAGTCATAGTAGCTGTAATCGATCGGGAAGCCAGTTGAGTAGAATCCAGGCCTCTGAGTAGCTACGTGGGCAATTGCGAGAAGCAACACCGCAGCTAAAACGGCGATAATCATGTCGTTTCGGTAATGATGTTTCTGCGGAGCCCGGAAATAGCTCGACATCTGACGACCAGTTCCACTTGGGGAGTCCTGTCCTTCCATGCGGAAATGAGCTATGTAACAATTCTCGAATAATTCCGCTCAAGCCACGCAGACCAATGGTTTTATCGCTGAGCGAAACTGAACGATAAAGGCTGAATTGCCCGAGGGGGAGCGTAGACTAGCTGCAATCATGTTCACCGACCTAGTCGGCTTCACCGCTCTGGGTCAAAGAAACGAGTCGCTAGCACTATCGGTTTTGGATGAACAGAGGGAATTACTTCGCCCCTTGTTCAACCGGCATGGGGGTAGAGAGGTCAAGACTATCGGCGACGCTTTTTTGGTCGACTTCACCAGCGCTTTGAACGCGGTAAAATGCGCTTACGAGATCCAGAAAACCTCGCGGGAGTTTAACGATTCTCTGCCCGAAGAGCGACGAGTTCTCCTGAGGATTGGCGTTCACCTAGGCGACATAGTGGAATCACATGGGGACATTTCGGGCGATGCAGTAAACATCGCATCCCGAATAGAATCGTTGGCAGATAGCGGGGGCGTCTGTCTAACGCGTCAAGTTTACGATCAAGTCCAAAACAAGTTTGACCTGGCATTGACCAGCCTCGGACTCAAATCGTTGAAGAATGTGACCTCGTCAATAGAGGTGTACAAGATGGTGATGCCGTGGGAGGCTCCGGGGTCCGTCTCATCGATTGATCGCGACGCAAGGAGAATAGTCATTCTGCCTTTTGCCAACATAAGTCCTGACATTGCGGACGAGTACTTTGCTGATGGAATGACTGATGAGCTGATAGCGGTTCTGTCCAAGATTGGCAGTCTTAGAGTTGTCGCAAGGACTTCTGCCATGCGATTCAAGGGAGAGAAGGCCACTGCAAATCGGATAGGTCAAGAGCTGAAGGTGGGTTCACTCATCGAAGGAAGCGTAAGAAAATCCAAGAATCGTGTGCGAATCACGGTCCAGCTGGTCGACACTCAGAGCGAAGAACAACTCTGGACCGAAACCTACGACCGGGACCTTCAGGACATATTCTCCGTCCAGAGCGACATTGCCCAACAGGTAGCAAGCGCCCTAGAACTACGACTTGGTGTTCGGGAGAATTCAGCACTACTACAACAGCAGACTCAGAATCCAGAAGCGTACTCTCTGTACCTCAAGGGACGAAACCGATGGAACCTTAGGTCTGAGAACGAGATAAACCGGGCTATCAAATACTTCGAAGAGGCAATAGGCAGAGATCCAGGCTATGCGCTTGCTTATGCAGGCCTCGCCGATTGCTACAGCATACTCGGATACTACGGATTTAGACGCTCGACAGCCGTGCTGCCAAGAGCCAAGGAGCTGGCGGAGAAGGCCTTGTCGCTCAACGATAGCCTCGCGGAAGCACATGCTTCCCTAGGCGAGATTCTGATGCAATACTATTTCGACTGGAAGAGAGCAGGCTCGGAACTTGACCGTGCCATAGAGCTGAATCCCAGTTATGCCACGGCGCATTTCTGGCGGGCCACCCACTACATGGCCCTCGGGCGAATTGACGAGTCTCTTGCCCAAGTTAGGAAGGCTGTGGAACTTGATCCACTGTCGATGATCATCCTGACAAATGCAGCAAGGGACCTATACTTAGCAGGGAGATATGACGAGTCAATCGACCAATACCGGAGGTCACTCCAAGTTGATCATGATTTTCCAATCGCCCACAAGGGGCTCGCAGAAGTTTACACGCAGAAAGGAATGCACGAGGAGGCTCTAAGAGAGATCGAAAGGGCCATTCTACTGTCCGAACGAAGCATATTCATTCTGGACGATCTCGGCTACGTCTACGCTTGTGCTGGAAAGCTCGAGGAGGCAAGGAAGGTGCTTGAAGACCTCGACGGGCTGGCAACTGATCAATACGTCTCTTCCTACGGAAGAGCAGTAATCCATGCTGCGCTGGGTGAGAAAGAAATAGCAATGGCTTGGCTAGAGAAGGCATACGAAGAGAGGAGCTTCCTAGTATACATCAAAGTTGACCCGGCTTTCGATGTGTTGCGAAAAGAAGAAAAGTTTGCCAGACTCTTGGACAAAATGGGACTTTAATGAATCTGAGGGAGCGGCGCTCTCTATCCAACGAGAGTCGAGTTAAAATTGTCAAAGAATTTAGCACGTAGGAATCTCAAAGACCGGATGGCATAACAGGCTTCCCGTAAGGGATTTATCGCCGAATACCTCAGAAAACAGGCCAAGACTGTTCTTGTCTCAAGGAAAACGAAGGCTCGCCGCAATAATGTTCACAGACATGGCTGGCTACACGGCTCTGGGTCAAAAAAACGAGTCGCTTTCGCTGGCATTGGTGGAAGAACAGAGGAAGCTGTTGAGACCCGTTTTCGGTAGACACAACGGGAGGGAAATCAAGACTATGGGAGATGGCTTCCTGGTCGAGTTTAGCAACGCAATGGACGCCGTTAGATGCGCCTACGATGTCCAGAGAGCTTCAAGAGAGTTCAACATCTCTCAGCAAGGCGACCAGAGAATCACAATTCGGATAGGTCTTCATCTTGGAGATGTGGTGGAATCGCAAGGCGACATTTCAGGAGACGCTGTCAACATCGCATCAAGGATACAATCACTAGCAGAGAACGGAGGCATCAGTCTCACACGGCAGGTCTATGATCAGGTCCAGAACAAGTTCGAGCTTCCGTTGGAGAGCCTTGGCACAAAATCCTTGCGAAACGTTCGTGCCCCACTCGAGGTATACAAGATGGTACTGCCGTGGGATGATACGAAAACCATCCAATCGACTGAACCTGACAGGAGAAGAATAGCTGTTCTTCCCTTTGCCAACATGAGCCCCGACCCTGGTGACTCATATTTTGCCGATGGTATCACTGAGGAGATAATCTCGACGCTTTCAGGCGTAAGCGGACTGAACGTCATTTCTCGTACTTCTGTCATGGGGTACAAGGGGACAACAAAAAGAGTCAAAGAGATAGGAGGTGAACTTGAAGCAGGTTCCGTTCTCGAAGGCAGCTTCAGAAAAGCAGGGAACAAGATACGGGTAACCGCCCAGCTGGTTGATGTTAGAGACGATCGCCATGTCTGGGCCCACAGCTACGACAGGAATCTTGACGATGTCTTCGGAGTCCAGACCGACATTGCCAAGCAGGTCTCAGACGCGCTCCGAGTCAAGATTTTGGCTCCAGAGATCGACCGGATTGACAGAAAGCCAACGGAGAGCACAAAGGCGTACACCCTATACTTGAGGGGCAGATATCACTGGAACAGGAGAGGCATAGAAGACATCAACAAGGCCACAGAATACTTCGCTCAGGCGATCAAAGAGGACGCAAAATTCGCACTCGGACACGCCGGTCTCGCAGATTGCCATGAGCTATTAGCTACCAACTGGGAAATCGACAAGAAGGCAAATCATGAAAGAGCCAAGACGGAAGTCGCCGCTGCCCTGGAGCTGGACCCAAACCTCGCAGAGGCGCATACTACACGTGGGCTAATCCTCGACTGCGACCTTGATTTTAAAGGCGCAGAGGAGGAGTTCAAGAAGGCGATCGAACTCAAGCCTAGCTATGCTACCGCGCACCAATGGTACTTCCAGATTCTCGAAGCAGAGTCGCGGTGGGATGAAGCCCTCAAGCAGATTGAAAAAGCGGTAGAACTCGACCCATTCTCGCAGATCATCAATCTAAATCACGCGGACTATTATTTCTCAAGGAGAGACTACGAGAAAGCGCTTGAGTTAACCAAGAAAGCAGTTGAGCTAAATCCGAACTACGCCATTGCACACTTCCAACTTGTTGGGACATATGCCAGGATGAAGAGGTTAGACGATGCGAAACGGGAGGCCAAGATTGGCGTCGAGCTCCTTCAAGGAGCATACCCTCCAATACTCAAGAGGATGGAGGCTCTTATCGCATACTTCGAAGATAACAAAGAAGGACTTCGGAGGCTTCTGCCGGGGCTGGAAGCAAGTCTCGGAGAGCCATTGGCCGCCACCGCCATGGAAATTGCGGGATACAATTTCTATCTAGGTGAGGAGGACACCGGGTTCGAATGGCTGAACCAATCCTACTCAAGAAAGGAGTCCGAACTCTCATCCATTAGCCACAACGAATTCTTTGATAGCGTCCGCTACGACCCGAGGTACCGGAGTCTCCTGAAGAGACTCGGACTTGAGCAACCTTCCAATGTTCTTGCGTTCATCTAACTGGGCCCGTCTGCAATAGAAATCGCCCTTCGGAACGTGAGGCCCATTAATCTTACACGGTTATCGTTTGATAATCTTTAGCCACAATGACCTGGCCATCGAAAACTGACGAAGCCTGGGCTCGATACTGCTTTTCAGCACCTTCGTTTTGAGGGGAAAAATGCGTCAGAACCAATCTTCGAGCTCTGGCAAGCTTCGCCGTGTTTCCAGCGTCTCGTGCAGTAGAGTGGCTGGTTACCGCCGCTATCGATTCTTGCCCGTCGAGAAAAGTGGCCTCGTGGATCAGGACGTCGCATCCCTTTGCGAATTCTGAGATCTTTTCTGATTTGGCTGTGTCTCCGATGTAGACGAGATCCCCTTGCTTTGTTTGGAATCGATATGCAAGATTTTCAGGCTCATGAATCGTAGTGACTGACTTAGTGCCGACATCTTCTGGTCTCACGAACATAATGTCAAATTTGACCCAGGCTTGAGGGGTCGACTGGAGATCAAGGATTCGCTCCAGTGAGGCTGCCGTACTGGAGGAGCTGACGACTCGTAGGGGCTCGGTTCTACGATCCATCGCCATTGCCCAGATGAGTCCTGTGAAGTCTCCAATGTGATCAGAATGTGTATGTGAGATGTACACATCGTGAATTGCATTGAGCTTCTTCCCAGACCTTAACAAGTTAGTGAGAACGCCGAATCCTACATCGATCAGCTTGTCCTCGAACAAGATCCCCGCACACATTCTTTTCTTGGTTACAACTGAGCCACTCGTTCCAAGGAAAGTGATCGTCGCCATGGAGTCCGCTACCTTTGAACGGATATTTGGATTTGTACTGAATCGAGATCTCCCGATATAATCGAAAGTATCGTGAAAAGATTTGAAGGGTTCACGCCCTGAGGAAGGATAGGGCTAACCCTTTAAGTAAGCGGACAAAAACGGACTATCAAGTCGGCTGGGAGAATCACTGGACAAGAAAGACACTTCGCAGGTCGCCAAATTGCTGGCGGATGTTCCTCTGTTTGCTGCGTTGAAGGGAAAACAGATCAAATCGATTGCTAGTTCGTTCGCAAGGGAACGATCCTACGATAAAGGTGTCGTCATAGAGAAGGAAGGAGAGGGCGCCGTTGCCTTCTATCTCATTACGAACGGGTCGGTCGAGGTTCGAAAGGCCGAGAAGCTAGTTGCAAAGCTGGGTCGTAACCAGTTCTTCGGAGAAATGGCTCTCATCGATAAGCAACCGAGATCTGCCACGGTGACCTCGGCAGAACCCGGTACGAGATGTCTAGTGATGCCTGTTTGGGACTTTAGGGCTATAATCAAAACTGATCCCGAGATAGCAGTGGGCATCATGAAAGAACTCGCAAGACGATTGCGAGAGACGACAAACGCACTCAGCGAATAACTTGGCTAGGTTATATCAAACACGGACGATCCCAAGGCGAGCGGAAAGCCGGCATCGCTCGTTAGTTTGACGAGTGCTCTAATCTGATCAGCGGGATTTGCTCGGGCAGAACCTTTCGAATTCTCGCTTCAACAATATGCAGACTAACGCCGTAGAACTTGAGTCGATGGACGTTATCACTCGTCTTAAGATCGAGTCGGCAGGGTCTCAGGAATTTCTTTGAAATCTCTACTTTAACGACACCTGCGTAGGGAATCAAGAGGTTCCTAGTGTTAGATTTCAGAATCTCCTCAATTGGTTTTTTCTCATACGAAGACCACGTATTCTCTGCTATGTAGAAGTCCTTCGCTCCGCCTGGACGCCTTCCCAATATCTTTTGGGCAAGAAGAGGAGCGTTCAGAAACACCAAGATGACACCTTCTGCACGGAAAACTAGGCCACAATCTACTTCGCT
>VBBA01000165.1 GCA_005888675.1 Candidatus Bathyarchaeota archaeon
GATCAAGGAGGTAGAACTCCCACTCCTCTGCATCTGCGTCACTCACCAACTCATGGCGACCGTATATGGTGGAGAAACAGGTGCTGCTCCAAAACCAGAGTTTGGTCCAGTAAAAATCTCAGTCGCAGAAGAAGATAGTATTCTTCGAGGTACCGGTCCCTCATTCACTGCTTGGGAGTCTCACAATGACGAAGTTGTAAAAGTACCTCAAGGCTTCCGTGTATTAGCGAGTTCAGAGAACTGTTCTATTCAGGCCATGAGGCATGAGAAGCAGAATCTGTTCGGTGTACAGTTCCATCCGGAGGTATCTCATACCACCCGAGGCACGGACGTCTTCAAGAACTTCCTGCAATCCGTCCGGAAATAGAGTCGACATCAACGATCGATTCTCTCTCAGCCAACGCGACCCTCACCCTCTTTGCCAACTCATCAGCGGTAAGACCGAACAATACAGGCCATCCATCCTGGGCATTCCTTATCGAGTGAACTTTTACCCCTTCCTCCCCGACCATTTGCATCTCATCGCTCGCGCTACGATAGTTCGACTCCGGCACGAGGAGATCGGTAATCTTCACCTTATCCGCCTTCAAAATTCCAACGAGCTTTCCAGCTTCTCTTCCCCTACCACCTAGTCCGCCAACAGGTCCAACGTCCATCTTCAAACCAATCGTCCCTGTCATGACTTTTGATTGTGGAATCGAGATGCCGGCAAGCTCGGAAATTAACGCATTGACCATCGCATAGCCAGCACTCGGCCCAGAAACCCCCTGGCCCGGTGCACCCTCCAAGATGCTGCGTATCTGGTAATGAACATGGAACCTTGCTAGATTTACTCGAGTCTTGGACCATAACCAAGCTCTAAGCGCTTCCACAGCATTCTCTGCGCTATGTACCACTGAATCGTCGGGAACGAACGACTGACCAAGGGCGGTCGAGCTCGCTTGACCAGTTACAGACACAGGCCTCTCACCAGGAGTAGCCGGGCGGATCGTACATTGTATGGTAAGGACACCACCTAATCCCCTATCGCTTGTGTACAATCCGTATGATACGCCGGGGGTTTGTTGGGGCAGTATCAAAGCCTCGGCTATCTCTCGATGCTCCTTATCCTCAAGGGTTTCTAGACTTGCTATGGCTTTCTGGAAGTGGTACAATCGAATCTTGTAGTTGTCCTTGTTGACCGTGTCAACCTCTAGTCTGATTCCTTCTCCCTTGTATACTTCCAGGACTTCTTTCAACCGATCCAGATCCTCCTGATATTTGTCTAGGACCCTCTGAATCGGCTGGTTATCGTGACGTGCTTGTGAGATCTCCCTAGCGGCCGCTACCTCTGACGCCCACAGCCTATGGGCTTCTGCCACTGTCTCCGCCACTCCTCGGGGGCTTAGAACCCGTTGTCTTCTGAACATACGGGTGATCTTTGGAGCGTCCACTTCCGGATGGATGTATTTCTGGAAGCTTCTCAGATGGATCGCAAGCACTTCGTTCCACTCGCTATCATTGAGTGGAGTGTGCACATAGAAGATGTTCGGCTCGAATCTATCCTTGGTGGCTTGGTCAATGAGCTGCTCCTTATTCGTGGTCGCCATGACGACAACTCGGTCTTCGGGTCGTAACTCGCTTAGTTCCGCTTTCACCTGTGCTAAAATCTTGTTACTTGATGGATCGCCGCCCCAGAATATCGCATCTGCCTCGTCGAGCAATAGTATGCATGGGCTCTTCTGTCGAACCAGAGCAAAGAGTTCCTTGACCCTCTTCTCAGGGTCTCCCATGTAATTCGCTCCGCTCATGAGCTCGCCTCCGCGGACTTTAATGAATCCAACATTATTCTCGGCAGCAGCCACCATCGCTATCAATGTCTTCCCGGTGCCGGGTGGTCCGATTAGGAGGAATCGAGGATTAGCCTCGTGCCCAAGCTCCGACATAACAGGGTTGAAAGCCAGCGCGATGTGGTTGAGGACTTTGTGTTTTACATCATGCAAGCCGCCGATGTCGTCGCGTGACTGTTTCACCTTCATCACGTAGACCGCGTCGATAACCTCCTGCGATTTTTCCTGCTCCGAGTAGAGTTTGATGTTCCTGCTTGCCTTGGCGAAATCATCAAGGTCCACTGTGAACTTTGGCCTTCCCGTGGTGGCGGTTCGTGCGGAGGAGACGCCGCTATCCCGAAGTTCCTCGCGCAAATGTCCCTCCTTTGTTCGCCGAACTTCTCGAAACACCTCTTGAACATCGCTTGGCGTGAGGGAGCTCTTCCTTCGACGAGTGATTTCTTTCTCCACCATGTCCAATAGGTCCTCAGGTTTGAGGTTCGTCCAGCCATCCCGTTTCAATGAGTCGGAAACGACAGCGATCAACATTTCTCTGGTGATGTCATCGTTCAGGTTCACCTTCCACAAACGTCGCCTGATGTCCTCCCGAATCTTCTCGTACGCGTTCGTAGCGACAACCACTAGCGTACGCGACTTGCCGTTCACAATCTTGTCCAACCACCGGTTCAATTCATCTTGCAGCCTAGTATCCTCAATCTCCGCCCCCGTCTCCCCCTTCACTTTTCGTCCGAAACTCTGGAATTCGTCGATATACACTACAGACGGGATTGTGCTTGCATAATCGAGAAAGCGTCCCAGCTGTCTAGTGCTCTTCCCATAGAATTCTGAGTAGACGTCCGATCCCTTCAGAATGACAGGCGTCACCAAGAGCCCGCTCCTGTAGCCTTCTATCAACATTTGACGCAAAGCAACCATCGTAAGGAACGTCTTACCGGTCCCACTATCCCCTGCCAGACAGACCGCCTTGGGCAGTTCCTCACGACCAAAATACTTCTCCAGCACTGGATGACGTAGAACGTGCAATCTGAACGAGTCAAGGAGAAGGTTGAACTCTTTTTCCCGACCGATCATGTTCGAAGGCGAGAATTTTTCAGGTGGATACTCGCGATCCAGCCTCTCCTGGATTTTCTTGAAACGGCGCGGAGAGACTCGTGCCTTACTCCACCGAACATAGGACCTGTCAACCGTCTTCAAAGCTAGAAACGAAGCTCTGCGAAGCCACTTGTGCTTGTCCCACCAAGGTCTTACGGAGCCGAATAGGAACTCTGACACTTGATCATCATTGGACGCCATCCGCAGCTGTGAAGAAGCGGTCTTCGTTGTTGACAATTTCTCTATCTTAGTCCTCCATCAACGGCTTCAAGTCAAGGAATCGATCCATAGCCTCCCTGCCAATGTAGATGAGTAATGCGATGATCGCGACAAAGAATAGAGAGAAGAAATCTAGCAATGAGACAAAGGAGAGTGTGACGAAGAAGAGGTTCTGGGCGACAAGAACGATAATAGCTTCTCCTATCATCACTACTATGCAGAGAACAAATCCTGTAAGTAGCGCTCGGAAGAGAATGTCTGTCCAGAGATACGCCTTGTTTCCCCTGTCGAGAGGAGGTAGATGTTTTTCGATCCTGCGCCTTTCATCTTCGAACCTTATCCATCTATACCCTATCAAACCAAACTGAAGCCCTAAAGCAAGATACAAGATCTTCACCCACCAGGGAAAGGCTCCGCTGAACTGGGTCATCCACTCCGAAAAAGAGTTCCATCCAATACTTCCTCCCTGCTGCCCGGTCGGGGCAGGCTCGAAACTGGCGAATATAGTGAGATTCAAGTCACCACCGGACAGGTAGAAGGACGGTAGACTAGAGGAATTTTTGCCACTGGGATCGTCTAGACTAATCGTTGCAACGTAGCTTCCAGGAAGCGATAGCCAGAGGTAGACGGTGTAGAACTGAGTAGTACTCGATGACAATGAGAAATTTTTGGCGGGAATCGTGTTGTTACTTATTCGTGCAGCGGTAATGTTGCCCTGAACAACTATCTTCCTAATCGAATTCTGTGTCGAATCAACTCGCAATCTCCCACCATTGAATAGCTTGACCGTCTGTTGTGAAATTGTAGCATCAGCGTGACTAGCTGGAAGCATGAATCCTAGGATTAAGAGAAGGAGGGCTACTACTCCCAGTCCATATCTTGTCAAGCTCACCTATGACATACCCGTTGAAAGCTTATGCGAGGGCCACAGGGAATATTTTCGTCCCTCGACTGTCCACAGTTTTCGGCAGAGACTAGACTAAGCCCTCGTTACCGTACCCAGAATGTTCAGGGTAACAGAGAACGTGCTTTTTAACAAGTTGCAATGCGCTTGTTAATCCTAGAATCAAAATGGGAACGGAAGACAAGATAGTTTTTCATGGTCCAAGATGGCTCTACGGGTTTTGGCAAAGCACCAGACCACGGATTCCACTACTAGGATTCGCGCTCGTAAGCGCATTGATAGAGCTCTTCTATTTTGATTTCATGATCAGCCGAGGGATGCTGGACAAAAAGGTCCAGCTCCAAGTTGGCGGTTGGCTAATTCCCTTCTCAATCTCGCTGGCATTGGCACTGGGAAATGCAGTATTACTTGTAAGCTTGTGGCAGAGCCTATTCGAACGGATCGCCTACGTCGGTCTAAGTTCCGACAGACGTGTCAGGAGGATCATGTATCTTCTCCGAATGATTCGGACAAGTGCACTCATACTAGCACCATTCACGATCCTGCTCTTCCTTCCCTACATCCTAGAATCCGCTTGGTGGGTCGGTTTGGCTAACGGAGTAGGCAATTCAGTGCCCTCGTTGAGAGGATCGATCGACGGCTTCTACAGCTGGTCATACGGATTATCGAGGACGGATGCTCCAACCAAGTTCATTGCCTCCCAGCTCATTGCCTCATTCGGAACAATAGTGGTGGCCGGACTACAGCTGTGGAGAGTCCAGAGCGCAAGAGGCCTCACCAAAATAGTGCAACGCAGAAGGCTACGATAAAATCCAGCTTCTTGATCCAGCTCTCTAGTCTCTGGCGATTAGGAGCTCGGTTACTTTGCTCATTGCTCCCAAAGAGTCCTGCTCGACTGATCGAAGTCCCTCGCCTGTTGAGAGATTATCTGCTCCTCGTCCAAAGACTACTATGCCAAGGCTATGCTTTCCTGGAGATAGCATCGGGACGATCTCTCGCAACTGGTCTGCTGCGGCCTGACTGAGGATCGGCATTGCAAGAACGTCTGGTTTCTGGGACTTCACCGCCTCAGTCAATTGCTTGGGTGTGAGTTCTGAGCCCCCGTCAACGGGAGTAAACCCGCACGCTTTCAGCATAGTCAGCATCAAAGTACATTCGAAACTGTGCGGATCAGCGGCCAAACTCGCCACCATCACTCGTCCATGTATCCGCTTCTGCTCAACCCGGATTTTTCCCTTCACAGCCTCCAAGGCCGACTCGGCAGCCTTCTCAGATTTTTCCATCTGTTCTTCGGAGTATTTCTCCACCTCATGCAGATCGGTCGCGATATTCATCGCTTCGGATATCGTATCAATAACATCGTTTGATTCGTGCTTGTCACGTGACAATTCTGAGGCTAATTTCACGGCATTTTCCTTCTCGCCCTTGAGGATTGTCTGGATCAATGCGGACTCTTTTGTGGCCTCGGGTTGCGCCACGCCAGTCTCGTCAGTAGTCATAAAATCCTCTCTTGGTTTTTCGCCCAAGTTTCTTCTCGCTTACAAGCCTTTGTAAGGTTGGCGAAGGGGTGAATCTTTCCCCGTATTCTTTTTCGAGCACTTTGAGGACATCGACTACGATGTCTAGCCCTATGAAATCCGCCAGTTGCAGGGGACCCATGGGATGGTTCGCTCCCAGGACAAAGGCCTTGTCAATATCCGCAGGCGTAGCCACATTCTCATCAAGCAAACGAGCGCTCTCGTTTATGAAAAGCATCAAGGACCGGTTGACTATGAACCCCGTCCGATCTGCCGAGTGAACTATCGTCTTACCCATCGTCTGGGCAAAATCCTCGGCCCGTTTTAGGGTCTCAGGCGACGTCTTCTGCCCCCGTATGACCTCCACCAGTTTCATGGATGGAACTGGATTGAAGAAGTGGAGTCCTACGACTTTCTCGGGCCGCGTCGTTCCATGTGCGAGTTTGCTGATGCTTATTGATGATGTGTTTGACGCTAGAATTGCAGCCTTAGGACATGACTTGTCAAGGGCCCCGAAGACTTGGCTCTTCACCTTCTCGTCCTCGTAGACAGCTTCAACTGCCAATTCCGCGTCAGCGCAGGCTTTGGAGTAGTCAATGGTACCATGTACTCTCCCTCGGATCAAGTTCGCTTGGTCCTTGGTGATTGTTCCCCGAGTTACTCCCTTGGTTAGATAGTCCTCTATTCTTGCTATTCCTTGGTCGAGAAACCTTTGGTTCTGCTCCACTAACTGGATATCATGCCCCGCGGCCGCGGCCGAATATGCGATCCCGGCTCCCATGGTCCCTGCTCCCACAACTACCACTTTCAAAACAGTTCTTTCTCGGTTGTTGAATCGGTTCTCATGGTCCAAGGAGTTCATTTGATAGGCTTTTGCTCAGGGCGGATGAATGGTATCTCAGAATCGTAAGGGGTTAGATGCTGGAGAAGGTCTTGCAATCTATCAACGGAAACCAGTACACCGTCTTCCTTCGCGCCTTCGTTGGCCGCAAAGAGAATGAGCACGACGGGTAATGCCCAGAAGTCCATGGATTCCATGAGTTGTTGCCGCTTCATCGAGATGAGGCCCATCGTTGCCTTCTTTTGATGAACTAAGGCGTCTCGGAGTCTTTGAGGGGAACTGTGGGCCCAATGTTTACAGTCAAAACAGAGCAGCAGAGCGCCTTTTTGGGCGACCACGTCGATTTCCCACCTCTTCTTCCCATCCTTCAATCGGACGTTCCTCTCTGTCTTAAAATTTGACTCTCGGAGGCATTCCTCAGCGAATCTTTCAAACTCTCTCCAATCCAATGTTCTCGTAGCTTCCAGTAAACCGCTAGCTCTAGCTGCGCTAAACGCCAGTTTGAGTCGTTCGCCCGAGGCCAACTGGACTTGCTCAACCACATCTCTGCCCAGCATTCTTGAAAGCGCTTCACGAACTACTGCAATCGTAGTCCGTGAATTGGACGATATCTCGTACGTCCATGTCGTTGCATCAGCCTTGGTTAACCGCAGAGTCTCAAGAAAAATCCGGGCATCAGCTTGACTATCCATGCGTCGTGTCAATCCTAGAGGATTGGTGATGGAAAGAAGGTTAGCAGGAGCATCACTATCGCAAGAAGGTACAACAGCTTGCGCGAATTGCTTACTGGACTAACATCATCCAATGGTTCGACTCCGGCGAATCCACGTCGAGTGAGATTCATCATGATTAACAAGAAGAAAGCGAAGACAAGATAGCCAGACACAAACAGGATAACCAGCCCGATGAGCGTTGCCGTGCGATGCCCGCTTGGTCCAAACATAGCCCTCGAGACGTGACCACCGTCCAATTGCCAAGCTGGTACAATGTTCAGGAAAGTTAGCAAAGCACCTATGTGGGCTGCAAACCACAACTCCTGATTTGGAAACAACAAAGAGCCCTGAGTAGTCGCCGGCATGAGAATCCTCCCGACTATTAGTAGCAAAGGAGCCTCGCAACTCACGTTTGGGGTCGCACCTACGAGTGGCAAGCAGAAGCCCAAATCCTGAGTGGCTCCACCAGTGATTAGTTGTTGAGCAGTGGCGGGAGAAACCGTTGTGCTAAGAAGAAGACTGAATATCGCAATGACTATGGTAACGATGAATCCGACAACAGGGCCGGACAATCCGAGATCAAAAAGCTGGTCCCGATTCTCGGGCGGACCTCGCAGAGAGATGAGGGCTCCAAAGGTTCCGACCGGAGGCGGACCTGGGATAAAATATGGAAACGTCGCGTCGAGTCCATGATGATTCGTAGCGGCCTTGTGGCCAAATTCATGCAGCCCGATAATTGCTAGTAAGCCGACGGCAAACAGACTTGCCTTTGTCAGGACACTCGAAGGCTCCACGAGAACTGTGAACAGGTCAGCGTTTGACCAGTTGAAATATCCTGCCGCGAGGACAGTCGCGACCGTAGCAAAGAAGAGGGCAAGATTCAAGGTCTTCCTTGAGCCCTTTCTTTGTGGCTTGGGGAAAACCCGTACAGTTAATGTGTCTCCAGCTCCTCGAATTGCGCCTATCAGATTGTGTTGCGCTAGTTCCTTGAGTAGCGTTCTGAATTTTTCGTGTGGTGGTTCTGCGGCAACTTGGATAGTTGGGATCCCGTATTGATCTATAAACGCGTCCTTGACCAAGAAATGTGATGCGACGAGACTTCGAATGGTGTCTAGTGGTGGTCCTTGGTAGACTGTGAATGTTACCTGGCTGGGCTGGCTTGGTGGAGGGGTTTCGGCCGTGGCCGGAGCATCGCTCACTTGTTCGGCTCCTCGTTCACTAACGAGCCCGGTCGGCTCAGTCATCGATTTAAACGTGTTGTCAGATTCTTGAAAAACATGAGTGATTCGGGTAAAACCGCCTACACCTGATTTTGGTGTTTCGCTGATCGCAAAGCCAACTGGGTTGCCTTTACCAAGCACTGCGTGAGTTATTGAAACGCTTCATACTGCTTCTTCGCATCAAGGACGCAGTCGGAGAAATCAGAGAGTTTCCAGTTTTTTCTCTCTTCGAAGACTATCCCAAGCTCCTCGTACAATCTTCGAGAGATAGCCAGCAATAGGATTTCGATCTTACCAGGAACAGGGAAACACTTGTACAAGCACTTCGCGTAAAAATCAGGCTTCCTGATCGCGATTCTAGGGTCGAGATATAGACACAGCACTTTTGCGGTCTCACCCAATTGGGTTTCAAGCCCGCTAGTAACCGCGTCCTCCAAGATCACGTCAAATGAAGCATTACTGCTCATTTCTTTACCATCACAAACCTTGAGAATCTGTATGTTATGAAGACGGCAAACAAGACCATCGAGACCGTGTGAATCATCATCCCGTACAAGCTGATTGATCCTAGATTGATGACTCCAATCGAGTCTAAAACTCTCGGGATCTCGGAGATCGCCCAGACAGAGAGGAACGCTGCCAGCTGGAACTGAAAGCTCTTCACGGTTCCCGCCGAAAGGGCCATTCTCAAGAATAGAATCAATGCGACGAGGACCCCGGAGAGAATTCCTAGCTCAACCGGCACAATTACATCCACTAGGCGAAGCCTCCCCTTTTTGCATAGTATATCCCAAAAGAGATCAAAACGACTACCGAGAAACTATCGAGAAAGGCACGTGCGGGATAGCCTACGACCAGGGTGAAAAGAAGATGATACGTTCCATGGCTAAGCGCAAACAGACCCAGAAGTAAACTCAGAATTCTGAGTGTCCTAACTGTTGTCTTGAAGACAAGATAGAAGGGAACTAGGGAAGCTCCAATGAGGCATGCGGCGTTTATGAGGCCTAGGACAGTCTCTACTAGCGTATTTCTTCGTCATCGAATCGGGCATCCACCCAGATAAAAGATTCGCAAGAATGAGCACGGCTTACGAGGAAGGATTAGCTGGTCATAACATGACGGCTCAGCCGAGAATAGGTAACTCTCCGCGACTAGGTTCGCTGTGTTCCTTTAACGGGTGGCCCCTCAGGGACTGCGCTAATTGCGAACCTAGTGGCCCGCCTCACTATCAATGCAACTTCGACGATTGTTGCAATGAGAAAAAGCCAGTAAACAATTCTCAATAATGCAAACCAGTCCGAAGAACGGAGTGGACCTGAACCAAGCGACAATAGAAGTATTCCAGAAAAGATCGCAGTAGGCGCAGTTACTGTCACAAAGTCAATGGGTCCCGCCACGACATCCAGGAACCCGGATGAAGCGGACATTGTGAGTATGAAGTTCAAACCCTTTTCCCACAGTCGGCGAAGCTCGATACTTTGTTCTGTCTTTTCACGAGACAAGGGCAGGAAGAGCATGCTGGAGATGTAAGTATGAATATCGGATGCATACGCCAGAAGTTTCGGCACATCATATTCGCTTTCAACGTCCGGTGGGGATGGAAGCTTTCTCCCCAAGATAGATTGGATTCCCTTATGATCAGGGTATTTTTCCTTTATGGAATCTCTGACTTGTTGCGTACTGATCTGGAGTTCTGAAGCTGTGTCATGTAGACTCTGGATTTCGCTAGGCATCATCCGGTAGTGGGAGCGCAGCAAAAGAACCGACGTGAGTGTTAGAGACAGAGAAGCGATGAGCCCTCCGATTGTTGAGCTTAGGACTGGACCAACATCAATAGGCAGGAAGAGATTGCCTATAATCACAATTGGTATGGATATGATAAACCAGGGCCTCTGCCGCAGATGGAACACGATTCCAACGTAGAATCTGCGCCGAAGAGGAAGACTCCTCGATTCCTGGATGAGGTATTCCTTTAGCCAGTCGACCTCATCTGACGACTTCTCTTCTGGCAAGTTGGACTGTAAACGCAAACCGGGTGACACTATTAAAAAGCGTCATAATCAAGCCCGGCTGTAGCGAGTCTCTTTCATCCTAACGTCTCTATGAAGAATGGGTCGTAACCGCAACTAGTCTCCAGCGTAACCACCGTCAAGATATTATACGTGAACCCGAGTGTATCCCGACACCGAGTCGGCAAAGATGCTTGAGGCTCCTCATCTACTCCGGCCATTCAACCCGCAGGATCTCTCAGCGGTCATTGAGATCAATCGTGTCTGCCTGCCGGAGAATTATAGTCCCTACTTTTTCATGGAGGTTTTCAAGAGCTGCCCAGAGGCCTTCATCGTTGCCGAGACGTCGGCCAAGGTTGCGGGGTACATCATGTGCCGCGTTGAGTTCGGATTCTCCGACACGCGGAGGTTCAGAATGGCCCGAAAAGGGCACATAGTCTCTGTCGCCGTCCTGCCAGAGTACAGACGTCAGGGAATCGGTAGAGAACTAGTCGAGGCGGCACTAAGGGCTCTGGCCGGGAACGGAGCCGAGGAATGTTTTCTTGAAGTTCGGACTGTCAATGAAGAAGCTGTCCGGCTGTACAAGCAGATGACGTTCGAGATTACCCGAACCATCACGCACTATTATCATGACGGGGCCGATGCCTATTTGATGAGCATAAAGCTAACCCGACCCTAGGCAGGAAACCATACCTTAACGAGTTGCAGTCTCGCCCGCACTTCTCTTTCTCGAGGCTACCATCCATCCGATCAGGAGTAGAATGGTCGGAGAATAGACTATAGCCAGTTCGAATTCGAGCGGGAAAAATCTGATTCCATCGAGCCCAGATATCAAAACTGCTGCAGAGACAATGAGCATGATAGAAAGGGCAGTTTTCAGAGAAGAATACTCTTCATCAGGTAGCTGTGTTTCGGCTAATTCTCGTCGCCTTGGAAAAAAGGGGTTGTCTCAGTCTTCTTCCTGCTTTCTTTCTCGTGCCGTTCTTTGTTCCTCAAGGGTCTCTGGGACGAGCAGCCACTTCAAGGGAATGTTCTGGCTGGTTCCATCAGGAAGCGATCGTCGTATGCTGATGGGAAGAACGCCTTCTCGAAGTTCCACGAGTGCAATATCGATCGGGGACATGGTGCCCTCGGGTAGCTCAAGGAGCACAGGTGCTCCCATCGAGACTTGCAAGGCTCTGGCCCCGACGACCCGAGCCTTTTCGAACCGCGTGAGTTTAGGGGGCCCGATAGTTATCTGTTCGGGCTCTCTAAAACTCGCCTGCGCCCTCTCCGTCACCCTCGTCCTTTGGCCCGGCCGGTCCCTTGCCTTCTTTGGACTTCGCCGCGGCTATTACGTCATCGATCTTCAGAATCATCCCTGCAGCTTCTGTTGCGGATTTTATGACTTGAGCCTTCACGCTCAACGGTTCTAGGATGCCTTTTTCCTCGAGGTCTGATACCTTCCCATCTTCAATGTCAACCCCCGCCCAAATCTGCCCTTTTTCATGGGCTGCCCTCAATTGTACCATTATGTCGATCGGTTCCAATCCCGCATTCTCTGCCAGGGCCATGGGCACTGTTTCCAAAGCGTCCGCGAAGGCAATCACGGCTAGCTGCTCTTTGCCCGAGAGCTTCTGAGAGTGCTCTCGCAGCCTCCGTGCCATCTCGGCCTCGGGAGCTCCTCCCCCGGCCACTACAAGGGGCTCTCGTATCACGTCCCTGACAACGCATAACGCGTCGTGCAAGGATCTCTCAGCCTCATCAACTAATCTCTCACTTCCTCCTCGCACTAGAATGGTGACTGCCTTCGGATTCTTGCATCCCTCGATGAAGACCATCTTGTCATCGGCGACCTTTTTCTCCTCGACGATTTTTGCGTATCCTAGGTCGCTCGATTTCAGATCGTCCAGATTACTGATCACTTTGGCGCCCGTTGCCTTCACGAGTTTCTCAATGTCGGATTGCTTGACTCGTCTGACGGCCAATATTCCATCCTTTGCGAGATAGTGCTGTGCAACATCGTCGATTCCCTTCTCACACAACAATACATTCGCTCCAGTATCAGCGATCTTGTCGACCATATTCTTGAGCATGTTTTCCTCCTCGTCAAGGAACGCCTTCATCTGATCAGGGTTCTCAATATTGATCTTCGCATCAAACTCGGTCTTTTCCACTTCCAACGGAAGATCCACCAGAGCAATCTTTGCCTCTTCAATACGCTTAGGCATGCCAGGATGGACGACTTCTTTGTCGAGGACGATCCCTTTGATCAGCTCAGTATCAGTCAGGGACTCGCCAGGTTTCTTCTCGACCTTGATATCCTCAATATCAACATTGAATCCGCCCGGCGTCTTCTCCGCGACTTGAAGTACCGCGTTTACTGCCAATTCGGCCATTGATTCCTTATGCTCTGCCAAGAGCTTGCTAGCGAGAGACACTTCGGCCACTCGCCTCAGAATCTGTTTGTCCGAAGGGTCGGCCTTCAACGCAATCTCCTGAAGTATTTCGAGAGCCCGGGTGGACGCTTGGCGATAGCCGTCGACGATAACTGTCGGATGAACATCCTTGTCGATCAACTCCTCCGCCTTTTTCAAAAGCTCGCCCGCAACGACTACAGACGTGGTTGTGCCATCTCCGACCTCGTCATCCTGAGTCTTGGCGACCTCGACCATCATCTTCGCAGCAGGGTGTTGAACTTCCATCTCATCTAGAATAGTGGCTCCATCGTTTGTAATCGTTACATCTCCAAAACTATCGACTAGCATCTTGTCCATCCCGCGAGGACCGAGAGATGTCCTAACAGTCTCGGCTATGATCTTCGCTGCCAGAATGTTTCCTCTCTGGGCATCGCGGCCACGGTTTCTAGATGTTCCTTCCTTCAGAATAATGACAGGTTGTCCGGCAAGTTCCGCTGCGGCCAATTGTATTCCACAATCTCCTCTAGTGTTACAGTGATGAGCTGGCGAAATAGTCGATATAAATCTTATCCGACGACAAGCCGTCCTGTTACAAGAGAATTAGACTCTTGTTTTTTTGATTCGCCAACTGTGAAGGCTTTTTAGTGGTGTCTTGGGCGGCATAGTCGATACCTGCTCCGTGGTGGTGAATTATGCGAGAGCTAATTCGAATCAACCAGCCCTTCTTGGGTAAGGAAGAGATCGATAGTGCAGTAGAAGTCCTGAGAGGAGGTATCCTAACCGATAAGAGTGGTATGGGGCCCAGGGTTCTCGACTTCGAGCGCAACTTCGCGAAATTTGTTGGGGCAAAGCATGCTGTTGCGATGGTTAATGGGACGGCGGCTATACATGCCTCTCTTCTATCGGCTGACATCGGTCTTGGAGACGAGGTCATTCTTCCATCGTTCACGTTTGTCGGAGCAGCTAATGCGGTCATGCTGTCTGGTGCGACTCCGGTTTTCGCTGATATTGACCGTGAAACCTATTGTCTCAGACTGGATAGTGTTGAAGAGTCCCTCACGGCAAGAACGAAAGCGATCCTTCCAACGGATCTCTACGGTTATCCGGCCGACTTGAAGCCCATACTACAGTTGGGCAAGGAAAAGGGAATTGTTGTCATCGAGGACGCGGCCCAGGCTCATGGGGCTATGTACGATGGAAAACGCGTCGGATCCATCGCGGATATGACCTGCTTCAGCTTCTACGCTGCGAAAAACCTCACCACCGGCGAGGGTGGAATGGTGACAACGAATGATGATGAGTATGCCCAGACCTTGCGGATGGTCCGATCCCATGGAGAACAACGCCCATACTGGTCGGTAAGACTAGGGGCGAACTATCACATGCCCGAGATCGCTGCCGCGATAGGCCTTGCCCAGTTGAAGAAATTACCCTCCTTCCTAGAAAAGCGCAGACACAATGCGGAACTCGCGACGGAGAAGCTGAGCATGTCCGGGAAACTCATTCTTCCACGAGAAGATGAGACGCGAAAGCACAGCTGGTACGTGTACACTGTCAGAGCGAGAGGTGTTAACGCGGCGAAGCGTAACAAGATCGTGGACAAGCTGTGGGCGAAGAACATAGAGGCCGCGGTCTACTACTCTACGCCCGTGCACTCCACTCCGTTCTATCGATCCTCGAATCAGGTAAGGCGTGGGAAGCTACCTGAGACCGAGAAGGCGTCCAGACAGGTCTTCTCTTTACCCGTCCATCCAAGACTATCGGACAATGACGTTGAGTACGTCTCGGAAACGTTGAGGAAAGCTATCGCCTAGACCCTTGAACGGGCTAGATTATCTTTCGGCTTATCAGAATGCCCTCAATGTCGGGCTTGGTCAATTCCTTGAGATAGTAGCTCACTCTGACTGTTGGCTTTGAGATCTTGAGGATTCTTCGAATGTCTGCAGGTGTCGCCAGGACCACAGTATCACAATCGGCCTTCCTGATTGTCTCTTCCATGTCTCGGATCTGTTGATTGCCGTAACCGACAGTGGGAAGGACTTGCGTCAGGTGAGTGTACTTTCTGAAAATCTCCTTCACGATTCCTACCGCATAGGGCCGTGGATCGACGATCTCCTTTGCTCCAAACCTCTTCGCGGCGACGTACCCGACTCCGTACGGCATATCTCCATGTGTCACTGTCGGGCCATCCTCAACTACCAGCACTCTCTTTCCTTTGATCATGTCTGGATGGTCCAATTTGATCTCAGAGGCGGCCTTTACAACCATCGCACTCGGAGCTAGTTGTTTTGCGTCTGATTCCACCAAGTCAACGTTTCTTGGTTCTGCCGTGTCAACCTTGTTGATCACGATTACATTTGCCATGCGGATGTTGACTTCGCTCGGATAGTGCGTCAGTTCATCGCCCGCTCGTAACGGGTCCATTACGGCAATGTGTAGATTTGGCTGGATGAAGGGGATGTCGTTGTTCCCTCCATCCCAGACGATGATATCCGACTCCTTCTCGGCCATAGCTAGGATTTTCTGATAATCTACTCCGGCGTAGACCGTGAATCCAGCGTCGATGTGGGGTTCATACTCTTCTCGCTCTTCGATACTGCAATTGTATCTATCAAGATCCTCGTAACTGGAGAACCTCTGAGCGACTTCATCCGTTAGGTCGCCATAGGGCATTGGATGCCTAATCACTCCTAATTTCTTGCCTTTTGCCTTGAGGATTTGGCAGACGCGTCGTGAAACCGTACTCTTGCCTGCGCCAGTTCGGACAGCCCCAACTGAGACAACAGGTAGCTTGGAGCGTATCATGGTGCTTCTGGGACCGTGCAGTTCGAAGTCTGCGCCGGCCGTCAAGGCTATCGATGCTTTGTGCATCAGCTCATTGTAGGAGAGATCGCTGTAGGCGAGGACTGCAAGGTCCACATTGTTCTCCTGTATGATTCTTGCTAGTTCTCGCTCGGCATAGATTGGTATCCCTTTTGGATACCTTGAACCTGAAAGGATTGGTGGGTATGTCCTGCCCTCTATTCCAGGTATCTGTGTTGCAGTAAATGCTACAACCTGATACTCAGGGTCATTGCGGTAGATGATGTTGAAGTTATGAAAGTCTCGACCGGCTGCACCGATTATCACTACTTTCTTCATCGGTTCTGATACGCTCTCTTTGATACGTGCGAGGCTGACGTTGCGGGATACATATAACTTGGTCAAGACCGAGATGGACGATCGGTAGTATGTCAGGGATTAATCTAGGATCGGAGGTCTCGCGGCCGAAAATCCTCCTTGAGATAGAACGGATTGGTGTAGCGGAGGGGGAGTTTCATCGGTTTGCTTCTCCCAGAACGGTCGATGCCTTGTTGCGAGCCTTGCCCGTGGGAGGCCGAGCGGCGATTTGGGGTGAAGAGGTTTACTTTCAGGTATCTGTGCAAGCAGCCGGTGAGAGTCCAAGGAATAAGTTGGAGGTGGGCAGCATCGCGTATTGGCCCATGGGAAGTGCTGTTTGCGTCTTCTTTGGACCAACGAAGCCGTACAGTCCGGTCAATATGATCGGCAGAGTTACAGCCAACCTCGAACTCTTCCGCAAGGTACGGGAGGGAACTACAGTTACTATCAAGAAGGCTTAGGAGGCAGCTGGAACCGCTGAAGCCACGTTCGCAGGCTGATAAATTCTAACCCTCGCGTTCCCGCCCACGAGCTTGACAATGTTTCGCTTCGCCAAATCCTCAAGCAGGTCTTTCGCAATACTCAGTCTCAGGTTAAACTGGGAAGCCAACCCGTAAGGCGTTATGGCAGCCATCCTCTTGATTTCGCCCAGCATCTTTGGGTCATTAACTTCTGGATAATTCAGACCCCGCGGTCTCTTATCTCCGGGACCTTTGGCTCCTCCCTTCGGCTTCTTCCCCTGTCCTCCGGCATCAGTTTTTGTATCCTGTTGTTGCTGGGTTTTCTCCATCTGTGCCATGCTTTTTCTCTTAGCGCCGCCCACTTTCTGTCCCACTCGATTGACTGATTGATCACGATCGATAAATATGTTGCCGTCTGATCATGAGAGTGAGAATCGCGGACTGTAGAAAATCTTATTGACTTAACCGTCGTTCCGGCTAAATCCTCGCCTCGAGAGGAATGCGATTCGTTGTGAAACTCGTCAACGTCAAGTTGCCGGAGAGATTGATTGATGGATTGGATGAACTAGTGAAATCAGGGATCTACCACAGCAGGAGCGACGCGATCAGGGAGGCTGTCCGAAACTTGCTGAGGCGGGAGCTCTGGGAAACGGACAACCGTGAACAGTGAGCAATGCTAACTAGGAAAATGATGCTCGAGCGAATTTGGCAGATATATTCGCAGGCTCTTGCGCCCTTGTTATCGATCGTCCAATTATGAAATAGTCCGAGCCTGCTTTTCTAGCGGAGGCAATGTCTCCACCCTGAGTGCCGATTCCTGGCGAATAGACGGGAACCTTTCCCTTGACAATCGGTTTCAACTTCCTGATTATGTTCGGTCGTGTGGCACCAACTACAATCCCATCGGAGTCCCAGTCAACTGCCTTTCTTGCGTATTTTTCGTATTGATAAGTTGGTTTTCGTGACGCACCGTTGAAAACTCGCTGGCCAAAGGTTTCCTTCGCTCCGGGGTGACTCATATATGCCAACACGATCACCCCCTGACCACCTTTACGAGAAAGCCGGTACACGGGCTCAAGCCCGCCTTTCCATCCCGATGATGGGTTCACAATGATGGCGTCGAACCCTAGGCGGTAGTACGCGGTTGTTATCGCTTCGTTCGTCGAACCAATATCAGAGAGCTTGTCGTCTATTATGCACGGTAGATCGCCAGCGTGAACGCGCCGGGTCAGTCTCCTTGTGAAGCTCAGTCCCAGGTTGAGCACGGTTTGTCTCCCGAACCGGACGCCGCACACATGTTCGTCAGTATGGTCGAGCAGAGCTTCCCCAAATTCCAGAAGATCACTGGGCGCCTTCCCGTCTAGGTCGAGGGCTAGGACGACTCGGGTGCGACGGTCGATAGAAGAATGTTTTATCCAGTCTCTGTATGGTTCCTCGGATTCACCGCGCTTCAAGCCTTGCCGTGACCGTCGAGGAGTTGTTCGATTCCTTCGGAGACTGATTCTGGCGAGATCCGTTTCGGCGGTGCCTTGAAACCGTAGGCCGAGATTAGGTCGGTGACGCTCCCTTGGCCGAGCTCATTATTCTGGACGAGATTAACCAGGCGGATGACATCAGTTAGGATGCCGGCGCACGCGGGTCCGTCCTCGAGTGTAAGACGTATGTCCATATTGTAATTGGCTCCTGCGTAGTACTGTCCTCTGATCCAGAAGTAACTTGTCCGTTTGTTGCCCATGAAATCTACAAAGTCGGAGGAGCCGGCGACTATTGGAAAAACGTACGGAACTACTGATGCAACTGCCGCTGTCTTTATGTTCCTTTTGATTTCGTACTTTTTCTTGTCGAGAGCGCTTTTCGACTCGGTACCTCCTCCAATGTCCAATTGATACGTCTCGTCAACCCTGGCTCCTCTTTCGTTTAGGAATGAGAGGAGATTCCGGTGGAGGATGGTTGAGCCGATCTGATCCATAATGTCATCTCCGACGAGGATGGATTTTTTGCGTTTGTAAACGGTTTGCCACTTTCGGTTCGAGGCCACTTTTGACGGTGTTGCGTTAATGTATGCGCACCCCGAACCCAGAGCCATCTGCGCGTACATTTCACTCGCCTTGCTCGCGCCTGTCGGAGTGAGATTAACTAGAATATTCACCTCGGAGTCTCGTAGGACTTGGGAAATGTTGGCTGGCTTTGCTCTGCTGACGTGGACTTTTTCGCCGGCTATTCCCGAAGCACCGTCCAGCGGCTGTGCCATTTGGACGGTAACGCCGGTATTCTTTAGATCGACGATCTTGCGGGAGGTGTTGGGCTCAGCGTAGACTGCCTCGGATAAATCGTGACCCACTTTACGATCGTCGATGTCGAAGGCCGCAGCGTAATTGATGTCTGAGGCTTCATATCCGCCAATCTTTCGATGTGCAAGACCTATCGGGTGATCGATGGCATAATACGCGGTTCCCTGGATTAGGCTGGATGCACAGTTTCCCACGCCCGCTAATGCCACATTGATCGATTTTCGCTTCTTCGACATTTCTCGTTCGCTTTCTATTCATGAGAGCCGATTTAGAGTGATCTGAAAAGCTTTTTCGCGGCTTTCCAAGATTATTGCGGAAAGATTGGCAGGTCCTTGACGTCGATGATCTTCGCGTAGAAGCTCTTGGCGTCCTGGGGGATGTTGACGAAGTCAGCCTTCTCTCCGACAGGCTTGAGCACAGAGTAGCGGAGGAATGAACCCGTCGGCGCTGATTGGCCGCGTGTATGGAAGAATACCGGAAGGGCGTCGGCGTCATAATAGTGTTCAAACGGAATAACGGTGCCCAGAATGTGCTGACTGTTCCTTTCGAAGTGCCACAGAGGGAATGAAGTCCCCTCACGGATTGAGAGGGTCAGAAGGACTCTGGCGAGGGAGGTCAATTCTTCCACTTCAGCCACGACTGGATCTGGAGGCTTCGGGAATATCCCTTCCAGGCTTCGCTTGAAGGCCTCAGGGACATTCTTCACTTTGATCGTTGAGGCATACTTGTATCGTGTATCGTCAGCATCATCCGCGAAAATCCATTCTTCTCCTTTTGATGCATTAATTCGATAAGCGAGGAACGGCTTCTTTCCATCATCGGCCTCCGTGTAGGCTAGGATTGGAATGTCGCCGTGCCAGTACATGTAGGCGGTAAAGAGGCAAATGAGCTTCTTGCCTTCATGTTCGAACTTCCAGAGAATTGGGGATCCATCGGTAAGGCTGAGTGCTAGCCGTGCGAAGTTTTGGAGATCCTTTACTTCGACCGGTACAGGTGCTTTGACCGGTTCCATGATTCTACAACACGAAGGAGAACCCAGAATGGGCCGGTCTCATTAAGGCTTCTCCAATAATTTCTTAGGTTCTGAGCGAAAATTAGAGTGCTGGTCTAGAATCGGAAAATATTCGTGTTAATGGGTGGATCATCTGAACAGGTCTTTATCCTCAGGCCGCAAAAGGTCCTTGCCACTGCCGTGGCCAAAACGGTAACGATAGCCACGAATGATTGCAGCAGGGATTCTATCGGATTTGTTCATGACGAGCTCACCTGCCGATGCCAACTCGTCTGCTAATGCGATCTCGGTTACGTGAAGGACTCTCCGGTACATATCCCTCTTACCTCTATAGTCATGGACGGGCTTTATGCCGGAGACGCCTATGGCGAAGTTGACCTGACCCATGCGCCAGGCTCGGCCAAAAGTGTCGGTGATAATGACTGGGACGTTCCTTCCGGTTAGCTGGTGTATTTTTTTCCTGATGAGGTTCGCGGAGGCGTCTGGGTTCTTGGGAAGAAGGGTCACCGAGTTTTTCTTGCCAATATTGGACTGGTCTACCCCTGAGTTCGCACAGATGAATCCATGTCGCGTTTCCGTGATCAAGTGTCCCGACCTCATTCTAATGATCTTCTTGCTTTCATTTAGGATGACTTCGACGTGCCTGGGATCCCTCTGCAGTTCTTTTGCGATTTGACGAGAGAACACGGAGGGTTGGATTGCGTCAAGCTGTATGATCTGCCCTTCTGCTTTTGACACCACCTTCTGACTGATGACGAGAATATCATGGTCTTTGATCGTCTCTTTCTGGCGTTTTACCCTGTCCACAATTATTTGTGCTAGGTCGTCCCCCTTCTGGATATCGGGGATGCCTTGGATGCCAATTATGGATACGGACATTGGCTTGGGGGCTCATTCCTTCTGGGTGAAGAATGTTTCCAGGGAGCTCTTGCGCGCTCCTGAGATCTCGGCGAAGTCGAGCTCTAAAGCGTCAAGGACTTGTTCGAACGTGGACTGGATATATTCCTCGTACTTTGGAATGTCAATCTCGTCTTTGTTGGCCAATTGAACTGGCTTTACGCCGCCTTTTGTCTTTACGAAGCTTACAAGGTCACCCGCTCTAACCTCGATCCCTTTTTCTCGCAACTGCTTTGCAGCCTTGATGTGTTGTGGAGTGGTTTTCGTATAGGCTGAGACCGCCTTGCCCATCATCATATTGAATGCTAACTCTTCTAGTGAATACTCGTGATTTTGGAGCCTGCTGTATAGGTTCATGACAAGGGTACGGATCTTCTTTCTTGCCTCTTCAAAATCTTCCGGGCTCTGTACTTGACCCAGGATCTCGACCAGTTGGGTAAAGGCTGTGTGGAGGAATCTGGGTATGTGTCGCTTCTTTCCGGTTAGTCCCTTTATGTCGACGCGTCCGTCTGGTTGCACTCCAAGGTAGTTCTTTTTTCGCTGGCTCAGTGCCACGAACCGGTAGACTTTATCGGACTCAAGTTCCATTCCAAGTTCTTTTTTGGACCATTGGATGAGTTCCCCGATTTTTTCTTTGTTTGGTGTCTTTAGGAATATCGAATCTGTATCTCCGTATACGACTTCGATTTCGAGTCGTTTGGCTTCTTCTATCGTTCTAGTGACGTCATATCGTCCTATGGCGGCTGTGGATTCGGCTACTGGTGGACAGTAGAGGGCGAATCGTTCGGCGCCGAAGACGCCATAGCTGGCGTTGAGTACGACTTTGAGGGCGTTCTGGACGATGTTATACCATGCTCTGGATGCTGGTGCGAGGTTCGTATCTTTCGACTTTGGCTTGTACCATTTGACTCGAATATCGCGCAATGATCCAACGAGTAGGCTTTCCATTGCGTGTCTCTGTTTACATACCCAGTGATCGGTGTCGGGCACACGATTAGTCTTGTCCTCGGTGTGCTTGCACCTGATTGTTTCATAGCCAAGGTTCCAGTACTTCATGATGGATGGATACAGTGAGGCGAAGTCCATGACGGCGACGTTGAAGTGGACGCCTGGGACAGGGTCGACTACCATGCCTCCTTTGTACTTCTTTCCACGTATGATCGCCGTGGTGCTTGTCTCGCCCTTGACCTTCCGAATGTCTTCCGGTCGGGGGATGATGTAGCCTCGGTCTCGGTGTTCCTTGTACATCATACTCTTCACCCATGCCATCACCCCTTGTCGCGAGAGATCTTCAGGGGGCACGCAGTTGATCCTTGATAGCGCAGTTACGATCTTGAGGATGACCTCCTGATCCCATCTTGTTAGATCGAGGACCAGCTCTGCGTCGTTGTAACAGTATGCGGCGAGGTCTGTGTACGATAGTCCGGTGACGTGTCCTTCTAGTGGGATCTTTCCACGATCAAGGATCATTTCGGATATGTGGTCGAGGCTGATCTCTCGATATTTGCTGCCAAAAGCGTAGACTTGGATGGCTTTTATCCCGAAGAAGCGGTAGAGGTCGAAATGTATCCCATAGACGAGTCCAGTGGTTTCGCGTGAGAGTTCGATGGGGATATGTTCCTTTGGGAAGCCAAGTTTGACTGCCCGGTTGTAGAGATATCTGAAGTCGAAGTCGTCTCCATTGAATGTGATAAATACAGGGTATTCGTACATCGACCTGAAGATTTCGCCCAGTAGATCCTCTTCGCGGTCATACCATTCAATCTCTGCGGTGCCGGGTGCTCGAACATTGGTTTCCTGTTCTTGAACTTCTTTTGGTCTTCTTAGAATCAGGATTCGGCCTTCTCGGTCGTTTGGAAGAAGAGTGGCGCAGATTACTCGGTCGTCTGCAATGTTTGGGTCTGGAACCCTGGTCTCGATTGGCGATTCAACCTCGATGTCTAAGGAGATCCGTTTGTAGGAGGGCACTGGGTATTCTAGGAGGCGTAGCCATCGAGACATTAGCCTCTGGTATTCCTCGTTGCCTTCGGCGAGTTTTTCGCCGAGCTGGGTTGTTTCGAGCTGTCGTCCTTGTTCGAGTTTTCCTTGTCTTATCGAATATGTCATTCCAGGGTCGAGATGTCGGTCGTAAAAGTAGTTCAGAACATAGTGGATGTCTGCCTCGTAAGCGTTAACGCCTTTGATTTCCCGTATGGAATTCGTCCTTCCTCCGATTGATAATGGGTCGCGGGCATAGATGATAGTGACGGGGATTTCTTTCTCTTCGAGGGCATCGTATTTTTTGGATTCCTCGAAGCGAAGGAATCCGTAGTGTTGCACTAGCTCCTTGATCTTCTCTAGTTTCTTGATTGGTTCTTTGGAGAGGCAGTATGAGGTGTGGTTGG
>VBBA01000441.1 GCA_005888675.1 Candidatus Bathyarchaeota archaeon
CTGACCAGTATGTCTACAATCCGATGGACGATCGGCCCGCTGAAGTGGAACGGGACGAGGTCAAGAACTTTCTAACAGACCAGCGATACGCACTAAACTTTCCCGGCGCCGGAGTCGCGTATCACACTAACCCCTTCAAAGACGCGACCGAGATTACGGGTTCTCCAAGACTTAGTATATGGATGAGCATTGATGTGCCGGATACTGACTTCTGGGTCCGTCTCTACGAGATTATGTTCGATGGATCAAGTGTCTTTCTCACCGAGGACTTGTTACGGGCACGCTACAGAGATTCACTAACAAAACCTGTACTTGTCAAGCCTGGAGAGGTGAATCGTTACGAGTTCAACGGATTCTACTTCTTCTCTCGACGCATCGCAAAAGGAAGCAGGTTACGACTCACCCTGACCTGTCCAAATTCGATCTTCCTGGAGAAGAACTATAACGGTGGCGGCGTTGAGGGCGAGGAGTCAGGTAGGGAAGCGCGCAAGGCAAACGTCAAGGTCTACCATGACTCGACGCGACAGAGCTTCCTTGAGCTACCAGTCGTAGAGTGAGAATTACTTCATCGTATGACATGGTTTCTGGTCTGGTAACGACCAGTTCTTAATCCATGTCTCGTTAGGTTGACATTTCTGTGATTATGTGTCTGCAGTAACTGTCCCCGTCGACCATCCATTCTTTCCGGTCAATGTTCTTCCCTTTGACAGCGGCCTTGAGCAGTTCTGCATGGTAGCCGCGACAGACGACTTCCCCATGTTTCAAGGCAACTTTCCAAACTGGGCAATTTCTGCTGATGACGGTTAGGTTTCCGTTTTCTTGGTTCAACGTGGCCTCGAATCCTAGCTGGTTAATGCTGGTTTGGACATGTTTCACATGATCGCTGCCTTGCAGGTCCTGACCATCTAGGGATTTGGCCACGTCCACCGCGATAGATCTCAATAATGACTCTGCTTGCCGAGGACCTTCTCTAACTATGAGCTTGGCCACAACTTTGTCGAGAAGAGCGTCATACGTCCGGGGGAACAGTTCTTTGCCGTTCTCTGTTAAAGCATAATATTTCTTGGGCCTGCCCACTTCCCCTTTCTGGAAAGACTGAGCCACGAAATCGAGGCTAGCGAGTTGCTCTAGGTGTTTTCTGGCAGCGCTGACCTGAATGTGCAGGCTTGAGGCAATGTCTCCCGCGGTTGAGTTTTCCGCGCGCAACAGGCGCAGTATCTTGGTCTTTGATGGTCCCAGGAAGGACTGGTCAGGCAATGTTTTCCAGGGTAATTTAGATACGCTAAGGTATTTATACATGCTTCCCTTTTAGCTACTGAAAAGTGTCTAAAAAATGAACACAAACAAGATCCGAACCAAACTGACACGCAAGACAATGGCAATAGCCATTGCAACAATCATGATACTGGGAACAATCGCCCTGGCGTCGACATTAGGACAAGTCAACGCAGCACATGACAATCAAGAACAGAACAAGACCTCCGCTGTGGCCTTCCACGATGCGATGCGGAAACTCTGGGAGGACCACATCACCTGGACAAGGCTCGTTATAGTAAGCGTCCTCAACGGACTACCTGACACCCCCTCTACGGTCGACCGGCTTCTCCAGAACCAGGCAGACATTGGCAACGCGATCAAACCCTTCTACGGAAACGCAGCCGGCAACCAGCTCACAAGCCTGCTCCATGACCATATCACCATAGCCGCCGAGATCCTCACTGATGCCAAGGCCGGAAACACTGTCGCGCTCAATAATGCGATTGCCCGATGGTACGCTAATGCCAACGACATCGCCGCCTTCCTCACCTGGACCTCACGCTAGCCGAAGCTGTCGCATACCTGAAAGGCGACTACAACGGATCAGTCAAGTCCTACGAGCAAGTACACCTCGAAATACTAGGCATGGCTGACACGTTAAGCTCAGGCATCATCGCCCAATTCCCACACAGCTTCACACACGACTTCACAACTGAAGAGCAAAACTAGACTAAGGAGGAACTATTCCTCCTCCCCTCATTTTTGTGAACTCAATGGCCTGACGACACCTGAGTCCGTTTCAAATCAGGCACGATCTTAGGCTCGTGTAAGCCGGAGTCTAGCAAACTCCTTCGGCACGCCTTTCTCGACGTTATCGATGCGCCACTCCCATGAGTCATCCTTCGGATTGTAGACGAAAGTGTTGGTTAGATTGAGGTCTCCTTTCTCATCTCTAAACACGAACGGCAGTTCGTTCCCTGTCGGGGATGCCGTGCCAATCGATAGTGTGGATAGGCCGCCAGTAACATCCAGCCATACGCATGAGTATCGCGGCCCCTGCTCATTCCAGGCGATGAACACCATGGCCTCGTATTCCGGTCGTTCATCCATATTCCTTTCACGGGAGACCTCATGAATCCGAATGTAATGATGGGCAAGAACCCAGTCCGCCTTGACGTCATGAACTACTGACTGGCGTGCGGCGATCGTTCCCCGCAATACCCAGTCGCCAACCATTCTGTCGAGCAACGGGTCTGCCATCGACACTATCGATGGGACGGAGTCTGCGCCCGGCTTTAAATTGAAGCTTGGGCTCGTTGAGCCAAGTGCCAAGAGCTATCAGTCGTTCAGATGTATCGAACAATTGAGCAACATTCTAGAGAAGTCTCCGCCCCCCTTCGACAAGCGCATCACA
>VBBA01000085.1 GCA_005888675.1 Candidatus Bathyarchaeota archaeon
ATCCTATGCTGTGACTGTGACCGGCAATAGCGGTTCGCTGTCCCATACTTCAACCGTGACTTACTTCGTACAAGACTTCTCGATCACTGTAAGTCCACTAACAATCACATTCAGCGGTGGCCAGGCCGGCACCGCTACGGTCACTGTCACAAGTCTCAACGGTTTCACAGGTGCGGTCGCGCTCACCACCACAGTTTCGCCCTCTATTGGACTAAGCTGTACTATGAGTCCTGGGAGCATCACACTCGGGACTTTGGGCACTTCGACCTTATCTTGTGGTGGATCAGTTGGCTTGTACACTGTAACTGTGGGAGGCGGGAGTGGCTTACTATCCCACTCAGCCACAGTCACCTACACGGTTCAGGACTTTACTCTCGTAGCGAGCCCTGTCTCGGTTTCTGTCAACGCGGGTATTGTTGGGTCGTCCACCATCACCCTTACTGCTGTCAGTGGTTTCGTTGGATCCGTGTCGATTTCATCGTCCGTGGCACCGTCGTCAGGCCTCACATGTTCGCTAGCTCCAGTTAGTGTCACACTTGGATCGTCTGGGGGCTCCACATTATCATGCAGCGGTTCCGCCGGATTGTATGATGTTACCGTGACCGGGACGAGCGGTCCACTATCTCATCAGGCGAAGGTCACCTATACCATCCAAGACTTCACGATTACTTCAGCACCAGCAACGGTCACGGCTTATGCTGGAAACCCAGGCTCTTCTACAGTCACGGTAACGAGCCTTAACGGGTTTGCTGCTAATGTTGGGCTAGCAGCGACAGCATCTCCATCACTAGGGCTGAGTTGTTCCTTGAACCCTTCAACGGTCACCTTAAGCACGAGCGGTACTACGACCCTCACTTGCAATGGATCAGTGGGATCCTACACTGTAACAGTTACTGGGACGAGTGCCGGCTTGTCCCATTCTACCTTAGTTGTCTATACTGTGCAAGACTTCACTCTGTCGGTTGGCCCCGCGTCCGTAACAATTCCATCCGGCGCTCCAGGATCTTCAACTCTTGTCGTGACAGGCGTTAACGGCTTCACGGGTACTGTGGCTCTGTCAACCAGCGTTAACCCAACGCCTGGTCCTACTTGCGCCACCACTCCTGCCGGAGTAGTTCTTAGCTCCTCAACCGCTTCCGGAACATCAGTGTTGTCCTGCAACGGCAACTTGGCAGGGAATTACATAGTCACCATTTCTGGAACAAGCAACGGTATCTCGCACGTCGGTACCGTAACAATTCAGATAACGGATTTTGCAATGTCTGCGAATCCGATTTCTGTCTCGGCGGTCGCTGGCACAGCTTCATCTTCGACCGTAAGTGTAACGCAGGCGAACGGCTTCACGGGCGTTGTCACACTGGTGCAGTCTTCCTCGCCTTCTGCTGGGCTAACGTGTAATCTCAATCCTTCGAGTGTAACTGTGGGATCGTCTGTTTCGACCTCGACCTTGTTCTGTACGGGATCGCCGGGCTCAGCGGGCGTCTACTTTGTCACAATCACAGGAACCAGTGGGCAGCTTTCCCATTCAGCGACTGTCACTGTTACGGTTCAAGACTTCACGTTGACATCTAGCGCTACTAGTATTAGCATTAACGCTGGAGCCAGCGGGACCTCGACGATTACTGTCGCTAGTCAGAATCTCTTCAATGGAGTCGTAAGTCTCACGGCATCATTCTCACCTACGACCGGACTAAGCTGCACTCTCAATCCGACCAACGTGACTCCAACCGCTGGAGGTAGTTCTACCTCAACATTGGCCTGCACATCTACAACAGCGGTCACCTACACCGTCACAGTGACTGGTACAAGTGGTTCCCTCACGCACTCTGCAACGGTCCTCCTAGCCGTCCAGGACTTCGTTGTATCTCCAAATCCACTAAGTGTAGGGGTAAATGCCGGTGCCCAGGGGGCGTCAGTTATTACTGCAGTTCCTCTCAATGGATGGTCAGGCACTGTGAGCCTCAGCGCGACTGCGCCGGTCTCGGGTCTGACATGCAATCTCAGTCTGACAAGCATCAGCGGGTCAACCCCGTCCACACTCTCATGCGCCGGCATTGCAGGGACATATTCGGTACTAATCAGCGGGAATAGCGGGTCGCTAAGTCATTCGGCGACTGTTAGCTATACCGTCCGAGACTTCACCTTGGTCGCGAGTTCCCCGTCTGTTACTGTCGACGCGGGCTCGGTTGCACAATCCCCCATAGTACTCAGCCCAAGTTTCGGGTTCACAGGAACAGTCAGCCTTACTCTCAGTGTCTCTCCAAGTACCGGCCTCGGATGCAATCTAGATTCTACGATTCTTACTCTCGGCTCGTCGGGAACAGCTATGCTATCATGTAGCGGTTCAGCAGGGGTCTATACCGTTACAATTTCAGCTACGAGTACCGGTTTGTCGCGCACCACAGCTGTTCTGGTCACGGTCCAAGAGCCGATAATCCGGACATCCCCTGACTCGGTTAGCGTCTCAGCCGGTACTTTTGGAAACTCAACAATTACTCTCGCAGGCCAAAATGGTTTCACACGTACAGTTTCCTTGAGCCAACCCTCGATCTCCCCGTCGAGTGGGCTTCGATGCCAACTCTCAACGACGGTCGTTACAATTGTCTCGGGCAACCCATCATCGGTTACACTCTCATGCAAGGGCTCGACGGCGGGCATATACCATGTTACGGTGACGGCAGACTTCGGCGGATCTCCTCCTCCTCGATCGGTTGTCGTTGTCTACACGATCCAAGACTTCACTGTAGACGCCAACCCACTTACTGTTACCTTGAATTCTGCCAGCGCGGGTCAAACTAACGTGACAGTAACAAGTCAGAACGGCTTTACTGGAAGCATCCCGCTCTCTGCCTCTGTGAATCCATCGACCGGACTAACATGCAACCTCGCATCTCCCACAGTGAACCTCCAACTATCCGGAACGCGTGGACTATCATGCACTGGCAAGGCAGGAACTTACCTCGTAACTGTAACGGGCGCGATCGGCTCGCTTTCACACTCTGTCGTGATTACTTACAAGATTCAGGACTTTGTCATATCACCCAGCCCAACCCAGGTCACGATCGTTTCTGGATCCACCGGGACCACAACCATAACTCTCACCGGACAGAACGATTTCAACGGCAACGCGACCCTGACAGCCTCGCCCATGGCAGGAACGGAACTTATTGGTCCAGTCCCTACCCTTGGTGCTAGCAATCTCATATTGACAATTGGAGTGAATGCAAGCTCCACATTGACCATAACAAGCGTCGGTGTCACCCCGGGAACCTACTTTGTAACGGTAAACGCCACCATCGCCTCGCCAACCACCGGTAGGTTGTCGCATCAGATCAGTTTCAGTATCACAGTGACCCCCGCGCCTATGATACGAATCCCGAGCACGCTGAGTGTCGTCGCGGGTTCTACCGTAAGGTTCAGTGTAAACGTAACGGACTCGGACCTGTCCAAGACTGTGACATTGACCGCTTCCGGCCTTCCACAAGGAGCAACCTTCAACACCGCCCTCGGAACAGGAACTTTCAACGGCATCTTATCTTGGGCTCCCTCTGACAGTCAAGCATCTCATGACTACAACGTAACCTTCACAGCTGATGACGGCCATGGGGGAGTCGCGATAACGCAAATGACACTACATGTGAACCCCAGAGTGCAGACGCCCCCGCTCTTGTCGGGCAGTCAGTACTGGTTCCTTGGATTGGCCGGGTTTGGCGTAGCTGTCATGACCCCGCTCCTATTGAGGATCGTCAGAAGAACAGTTAGCAAAGGCAAAACCGCCCTGTTAAGCAACCCTGACCTGTGAGCAGTTAGCTCTTCAGTTTTCTCAAACCCCGGACAATATTTGTCAAGAGTCCGCTGGGAACGAATCTGAACCGCTTCGCGTCAATCAAGGTATAATCTCCCGCAGCCGAAAGAGTGTGCAAACCATCTTGATAAGGAGTATCAGCGTACGGTGCAACGATGGCAACAGGTTCTTCTTGAAACTCAGTCGGCGTCAACCGTCCCACTCTATTGAGAACGATTTTTCCTCCTCCTGTCTTCGAACAATCTTGAGCTGGCCGGTAGAGTTGTCCCTCATACTCAAACGGTGTTCCGCCGGGTCTTGCAGAGCGAATATCGGTTTTGACGGGATTTAGTGGATGAGCTTCCCACGGCCCCCATAGATCCGAGGCATGCCACACGTACAGGTTCGCGTCGCCTCCCTTCTCTCGATCCGTAAAGGTCAACCACCACCGATTGTCGTGTTGAAATACTGTCGCGTCGATCGCCCTTACATTGTCGAGGAGATGACCGACCTTGATCCATCGAGTCGGAAATTCTAAGGCTCT